>NZ_JAQCNX010000042.1:0-3963 GCF_036857515.1 Candidatus Rickettsia tasmaniensis
TATATGAATATGCGAGAGCGTTATTGGGATCTAGACTATTAATTTCGATTAAATTAATATCGTCGCCGAGAGATAAGAAATTTTGTGCTGCGGTAAGCGGCATTAATATCGTTGTCAAATCATAATCATACATACCGCTATTGAAAATTGCTATAACTTTAAATTCTTTTGATCTTGGTATACTGCCAAAGGTGGTAGAAACTGAATTCGGTGAAATTAATCTAATCTTATCCCCAACGGTTACGCCTAAATTGCTTGCTAATTGTTCTCCGAGTGCTATTACGTTTTTGCCGTGAAAATTATCAAAACTACCAAAATTTACATTTTTAAAAATTTCATTTCTTACACTTAGATCCTTTAATTTCATACCTTTAACAAGCACACCGCTATTATTACTTTTACCAAGAGCCAAAGCTTGACCGTGAGCAATGAATGTTACATGCTTTACATAATCTTGTTTTAGGAGTTTGGCTTTAATCTCTTCATAGTTATCAATACTACCACCTTGCCGATTTATTACTATATCCCCATTTAAGCCGATAATATTTTTAGTAAGCTCTATATGAAAACCGTTCATAACGGACATGACTACTATCAATGCTGCAACGCCGATCATTACGCCCACTAAAGAAAAGGCAGAAATAATAGAAACAAACTTTTCGTTTTTCTTAGCTCTAAAATATCTAAAAGCTATCTTGAAGATAAAATTGTTATTGATCATTTGTTTATTTTTTCTTACATCCGTTTCTAGGTTATTCCTGCGTGAATCAGCTTTTTTGTCATTGCGAGCAGCCGTAGGCTGCGTGGCAATCTTATGAAATAATAACAAATTCCTGAGATTGCTTCGTCAAAACTTACAGTTTTTCCTCGCAATGATGACACAATTGATGACATAAAGACATCTACACGTTACTAGAAATCTCAAAGACTTTATCATACTTAAATAATTTAGGTAATGTTACTAACCCAAATAGCGTAGC
The DNA here is from genome assembly GCF_036857515.1 of Candidatus Rickettsia tasmaniensis. Lineage (NCBI taxonomy): Bacteria > Pseudomonadati > Pseudomonadota > Alphaproteobacteria > Rickettsiales > Rickettsiaceae > Rickettsia > Candidatus Rickettsia tasmaniensis. The sequence goes on from NZ_JAQCNX010000042.1 coordinate 981, forward strand.
ACTGGATATAGTAATGCCAAGAGGAGTAAAAGTACCGTTATATAAAAATCCTACTAATTGTAGCCCAAATGCCGTTAAAATCAATCTAGCCGCAGTGAAAATAGCCGTCATACGAGCTTTACCGTCCGGAATAGCTTCTAAAAGCAATGGCCATAATATGTTAATCGGATATATCACGCCAAGAGATAATAATAAAGTAACTATTGTTATGGTTAAAGGATTATTAATATTATATACAACTAATATGCTATTTCCTAGTAGGAATAGTATTATAAATATAACTCCAAAATAGAAGCAATTTTTAATACCGAATTTTTTAAAGCAATAACCGCTTGAAAAGCTCATAATTGAGAATAGAGCTGCCATTGCTCCTTGATAAAGTCCGAAATATTCTAAAGTTACACCTAAATCTTGCATATATAAAATAGGAGCAATCCCAATAAATATCCAATATCCTTGTGCAAGAAATATCATTGTAAGTATATAATATATAGCTTTTGGCGATTTGAAGATAGGTATATATTCTTTTAAAGAAATACGTATTTTTTTAGTAACTTCTCTTTTTGGAATAAATAATATACCAAGAATTAGGCTGATCAAACCTACTATAAGCAACAAAACAAAATTGCCACGCCAGCCCCAAAATAAATTGACGTAGCTACCTATAACCGGTGCTATTGCCATAGCAAGGGCAATAGTGCCGTTTAAAATGCCCATGAATCTTTGCTGTTCTTGTACCGAATAAATATCGGCAAGAACAACATATACTAGCACTGCAACCGATGATATCCCGCATCCTTGCAAAAATCTTCCAAATAATATAGCTGCATAATTATTTGCAAATACACAAAATAAACTACCAAGATTAAAAATCAGTAAACCGAGTATAATAATCGGTCTGCGTCCGTACCTATCTCCTAAATTACCGACTATAAGCGAAGTAATACAATAAGCAGTTAGATTAACACCAAGTAGTAACTCTGTCATAAAAGTTGAAAGGTTGAATGTATCTTGTATTTCAGGAAAACTTGGAACGAATAAATCTATTTCCGCTCCAGCGAGTATTTCCATGATGATTACGGTAATAATTAATTTCATAAGTAATTGTTAGTTTGAGGTTATTTTAGAAAGTATTATTGAATCCGAAAGCCTGCGCGATGTTATCCCTGCGCGGCATTGTTGCATAGATACCAAGTCGTCATTGCAAGCGAACGTTAGTGAGCATGGCAATCTCAGGAATTCTTCCCAAGATTGCTTCGTCAATTTACTATTGTAAATTTTCTTGCAATGATGGGAAAACCGATCCACGCAACAACATTTTTGCGGGAATGACATAAATAAGGACGCAGGAATGGCAAAGCTACACAACAAATTAGCTTTCTATATTCTTATAGCTTACAATAATTAGTGTATTGTTTTACTAAAGAAAGAATAAATGAATCTTTATGCTCGTCTAGCAATTTTTATTTATCAGGAGTATATACATGACACGATAACAGGAAGACTGAAAGGGAAGTGCAAGCAGAAACTTTTAGTGATATATGTTAAGAATAATGATTCCTAACATGTGGGACTATTAACAAAATAAAGTTTAAAGCTAATTAAATTTATTTTTACTGCAAATTATAAGGCTTTTTTGAAATAGGATTAACTATTCCTTCAAAAATCTTATTAATTTTCACTAAAAATTCTTTTTAATTATCAATTAAAATTATTTTGTTAACAGTCCCCTATCAATTTTAAAAATTAATTAAAATATTACTGATTAATTCCTAAAGCTTGTTTTTGAGTATCGGTAGTATTCTCCATTACCCACTTTTGGACATCAGGACTTAACATATTATACTGATCTGCTGTTAAACTAGCAACCCAAGCTTGTTGATCGTCAGTACTCATAGCTTGTATTTGGGTTGTTGTAACTGAAGCTGGGGCAGGCATTTGCATTGATGAAGCAAATACTGAGCTTGCGAAAGCTAGCATTAATAAAATCTTTAATAAGTTTTTCATTTTGTAAACCTTTTTTGTTTTGTAGCTGCGATTATAACAAAGCCACGGCAGCTTTCAAACTAAATTATATTAAACATTTAAATTTTTTATACTAAGGAACTTTTATTGTAACAAATATATCAATTATATACTTTATTGTCGTTCCCGCGAAAGCGGGAATCCAGTAAAAAGCGTTCAGAGTATCACCATGGCTTGATCACGGGATCTTGTGTCACAGATTATGCCCTAAGATATCACGCTCAAGTCGTGGTATGACATTAAGGTTGACTGGATTCCTGCTTTCGCAGGAATGACATACCCCTTTATATTGTTAACTGCTCTCTGCAAATATTCCGATAAATTTCTGAGTTTTTAGATAAATCATTATGTGATCCTTCAGCGACTACTCCTCCTTTATCTATTACTAAAATATAATCAGCTGATTCTATACTACTAATTCGATGGGCAATTGATATAATAATGTTCCCTTTCATTATTTTTTTTATAGACTCTAGTAATTTCTGTTCGCCCATCGTATCTAAAGCACTCATTGCCTCATCAAGAAGCAAAATTTGGGGCATGCGTAGTAATGCTCTAGCAATAGCTATTCTTTGTTTCTGTCCTCCTGATAATCTAACCCCTCTTTCACCGATTTCAGCATTTATACCGTCATGAAGTTTAGCAGCAAATTCTTCTATTCCTGTAATTTTTATTATCTCATTTATTTCGTCGTCGCTTGCTTCATTATTACCGAATATAATATTTGATTTTATAGTGCCAGAAAAAATGCTAGCCTCTTGAGGAACATAGGCAATTAATTTACGAATTTCAGCAGGATTTAAAAGAGTTATATCTTGATTGTTAATAAGGATAGTGCCGTTTTCTTGCCGGTAAAAACGCAGCAGTAACTGTATCACAGTACTTTTTCCTGCACCTGATCTACCTACAATACCAAGAAACTTATTGGCATTTATCTTCAAAGACATATTATTAATAA
>NZ_JAQCNX010000028.1:0-7500 GCF_036857515.1 Candidatus Rickettsia tasmaniensis
GCTCCTGACCTTTAACAACGTTTGAAGATAACATCGTAACTCTTAAAGCGTCAGAGCCGTATTTATCAAATAGCTCCAGCGGATCGGCGTAGTTATTAAGACGCTTTGAAAGTTTTTGACCTGTAGCGTCTAAAATTACGCCGTGGCATATACAATTTAAAAACGGTGGGCGATCAAATAAAGCGGTAGATAGCACCATTAAAGTATAAAACCATCCGCGTGTTTGAGCTGAATACTCAACTATAAAATCAGCCGGAAAATGATCCTCAAACCACTCTTTATTTTTAAAAGGGTAATGGGCTTGCCCATATGGCATTGAACCGCTTTCAAACCAGCAGTCAAACACGTCTTCTATTCTACTCATTGTTGATTTACCGGTTGGATCGTTGGGATTTGGTCTTGTCAGTTCATCGATAAACGGACGATGTAAATCAGTAACTTTAACACCAAAATCTTTCTCTAATTCCTCTATAGAGCCGTAAACGTCTATGCGTGGATATTTTGGATCATCGGACTTCCATATAGGCAGCGGCGTTCCCCAGAATCTATTACGGCTTATCGACCAATCACGAGCATTTTCAAGCCACTTACTAAATAAATTATCTTTAACATGGAAAGGTATCCAGTTAATTTGTTGATTTAACTCTACCATTCTATCTTTAAACTGCGTAACCTTTACGTACCATGACGGAACAGCCTTATATATAAGAGGCGTATCTGTTCGCCAGCAATGAGGATAATTATGAATATACTGCTCGGTTTTTAGCCAATTTCCTTGCTCTTTCAGTTTGATTATTATTTTGTCATTTGCATCAAATACTTGTAAGCCCTCTAAATCAGGAATTTCTTTAGTGAATTTACCGCTATTATCAACAGGACAAACAAGCTCAATACCTTTCGATTCACAAAGTATTTGGTCATCTTCACCAAAGCCTGGAGCCATATGTACGACTCCCGTGCCGTCACCCTCAACCACGAAATCGCCTGCAAATATCTTGAAGCTGTTTGGATGATTCTCGAAATAGTCGAATAAAGATTTATAGTTCAATCCTTGAAGTTCTGAGCCTTTAATTATCTCAAAATTTTCTTCACCGCTAAGTCCTAATTCTTGAGCATATTTAGAGACGGAAGAGGCAGCTATTATATAACAAACATCATTTTTAGGGACTAATGCATAATCTATATTACTACCGACTGCTAAGGCTAAATTTGACGGCAATGTCCAAGGTGTCGTCGTCCAAGCGAGTATACGGTATTCTTTAAAAAATCCTGTGGTCGTAGCCACGGGATGACATAGTACAAAACTCACCGTTACAGCTTTATCGGCTCGCTCACGATAAGAATTATCAAGTCTTGTTTCAAAATTAGAAAGCGGTGTTTCGCATGCCCAAGAATAAGGCATTACCCGCATAGATTCATACAATAACCCCTTATTATATAACTCCTTAAATACCCAAAGTACGGATTCCATAAAATTCTTATCCATCGTTTTATAAGAATTTTTAAAATCCACCCATCTTGCTTGACGAGTTACATATTCTTCCCAATCATTAGCATATTTCATTACCGAAGCTCTGCAATGTGCATTAAACTTCTCTATACCAAAATTAGCTATTGCAAGACGCCCTGAAATGCCAAGTTTTTTCTCTGATTGCATTTCAGCAGGAAGACCGTGACAGTCCCAGCCAAAGCGACGCTCGACTTTCTTACCTTTTACGGTTTGGTATCTAGCATATACGTCTTTAATAAAGCCGGTAAGCAAATGACCGTAATGCGGCAAACCGTTTGCAAAAGGCGGGCCGTCATAAAAAATAAATTCTGACTCTCCGTTCCTATCATCAATAGATTTTTGGAATATATTATTGTCTTGCCAAAATTTTAGTATCTCTCGCTCTAAGCCTGCAAAATCAGCATTCGAGCTAACTTCAGGATAATATTTAGTATTTGTCATTATTTTAGCAATTATTTTTAAATATCTTAATTATATGCAAGAGAGGTCATAATACAAGAATTTTTAAGATATTTAAAAAAGTAATAAGGTGTATTACAGATTAAAAGATGATATAGAAATTTTGTCTAACTCAATTCATTTCACTATTAGTTACTACCTATCGTTTCAGCTTCATAAGCCGATAATATTTGTGCTTCGTATCCTAAATATTTCCACTTTTCATTTAAATATTTAAACATTACTTCAACTCTAGTATATTTTGTTAAATCGCTAAGGCACTGTGCTTTGGCATCACTTTCTACTTTATTACTTAAATTTAGTAGGAGCTTTTGTTTTTGCTCTAAATTAATAGTTTTCATAAGAGCTAGAAAATCACATATTTTAAATATTAAATTCTTTATTGTTATCTTTATACTATTAATATCTTCATTATATTTCACTTCGTTAAATTTTTTCACTTGAATCTCTTTATACTCAGGTACATTCTGATATTTAGTAACAGTACGGCTCTTTATCATCTCTTTCTCTATCCGTGCTTTTTTATAAATTGGCTCATAGCCCTTAATTTGCCTTATACATACGTTATAATTTAATAGTTGGATATATAAATTTTGCTAAAGAAATATCATCATAAGTTTTTAATTTTTTCCTAGGTGGATAAGTATATATTGGCTTCGGCTCGATTTATTTAGTTTCTTCTATAAGCTCTTTTTCTAAATATTGTTGTTCTTCGGTATAGGCGATTTCTTTTAAACCTACATATTTCTTTTCTGTTTTATAAGAATAATATTTGTCATAATTTATCTTCTCTTGAAGATCTAAATTATTTTTATACGCTTTAGCAAGTTCAGAGAAAAGTATCTTCAGTGTTTTTGAATTTTCACCGAAATAACTTATAGGGATAACTTGATTATTAACTAATGTTCTATCATGTTCTTTATTAGAACATTCTTTTTTAAATTGAGTTTTCATATTATATGAATTAGCGAATCAAAACAATATTGCAACTTAATTGTAAGCTAGCCCAAGCTTTGTCTGCTGTATATATCGGATAATTTTTGCCTGTCCTTTTTCTTCCGCAAGTAAAGCCATCAAGGAAGAAGAATCAAGCATTATTGTTATGAGAAGACATTATTGGGTTACAAGTTAAAATTTAGAATTTTCTTTATTCGCTTCTTGATATTTCTGCTTTAAAAATTCATCAACAAATGATTCTGATTTAGAACCATGTTGTTTAAACAATGCTTGAGCTTCTTTTACAGTCTTATGATAAGTGATTAAATGTAATTCATTATTAACTTTATTTATAAGTTTCATAGCATTTTTATATTTGATATGGAAGTTAATATTACCCATTAAGCATATCTACGTAAACATTCTAACTATGGGGATATTTGAAGGGGCGAGTAATTTTTTCATCTGTGAGAAAGTTTTTACTATATTTTCTACGGCAGTCTCAATAAATTTATCGGTTTCAATATAATTTTCTGATTCGTCTTGGATATAAAAAAGAATAGATGAAACATAAACCGAGAGCAATAAGCTTCTTTTGGTATAATAGTTAAAATCAAGAGATTGATCACCGGCATAACGCCAAATAGCATCACAACTACGGAATGCAACTTCAGTTCCTTGTATTGGGTTTAATGCAAAATAAGCGGCATTCTTACTATGAATAATAGGAAGTACGGTTTTGACCCTAATCTTTACGGCTAAAGATATTTTTTCTCTTATTTTTGATGGTTCTGCTATTATCTTTAAGCTTTCTAGCATAATATTATCTAAATACTCTTCCAAGAATCCTACTATTTCGGATAAACTTTCTGGAAAAACTATTAAGCTATAGCCTTTTGCAAAACCGCATTTTTCTTCTGCTTCTTCGAGTATTTTATTATTCCATTCATTAAACGGTAATAATTCTAATAAAGATTGCACGAAGCTTATTTTTTTGATATGGTGTTCTTCTTGAATGCTCATATTTTTGACCTTGACATATAACTTAATTATAGGGTATAGTTCAATAAACCACAATATCTTTTAAGGAGAGTAATTTTAGTGATACTAGTAAATGTTCACGCCGGTAATTGTGATAATACGCTTAAGAATTTTAAGAAAAAGCTACAAAGAGAGCTTTATTTTCGTAAGATGAAAGAACAGCGTTATTATGAAACACCTTCAGCGAAGCGTGTTCGTAAAGCACAAGAAGCAGCGAGAAGACAGAGAAAATTTGCTCGTAAAAAAATGTTTGATGAATAAAATTTCAAACAATTTTCATACTAAATATAAAGCTAGAAGTATTAATATTTCTAGCTTTTTTTATTGTCATCTAGTTGCTTGACCATGTGTTGTACGAACGTTCAAGATGTCATTCCTGCGAAAGCAGGAATCCAAAAAATAACCATACAAAATTTTACGTATTTGATAAAATAAATATAATAAAAAAACAAGTTTTTATATGTTTGACTGGATTCCCGCTTCTGCAGGAATGACATAAAAACAATCAATGCAACAACACCCCGCTTTTGCAGAAATGACAATAAGGTACTTAAAACTTGAAATATTTCCAATTAGCTTTTTTTTATGTTATAAAGAACTGTTTTAGTCATATAAACAGTATCTATGCTTAGTTATCTTAAACAAAATTTATGTTCTTATTTTTCTAGTAGAGTACTAATTTTTACTTTAGCAACAGCAGCTATTATTTTTGCTTGTGCTACTTTTTATGTGATATCTTTAGAATCAAAGAATTTTAGTACGATTATTGGGTTTTTATTAGTTGATTTAGCAATTTTTTTAATTTTAGGTGTTTTACTAACTCAAAAATTTTTTACTAAAAATAATAATAACGATAGTTCTAAATTACAAAATCGTATTGTAATTGCCTTTAGTTTAGTTGCAGCTATTCCAACTATAATTGTTTCGGTATTTTCTGTTTATTTTTTTAATCTTAGTGTTCAAGCTTGGTTTGATAAGAAGATTTCTACGGTTCTTGATCAATCCGTGATAGTTGCAGAATCTTATATTGCCGAGCATAAATTACAGCTAAAAGAAACGGCTTTAGCCGTTGCTGAAGATTTAAGCGATATGTATTACGATTTAATTCACAATCCCGCTTTATTTACTAAAACACTTAATACTGAAGCAGAGATGCGTTCGCTTGATGAGGCTATAGTTTTAAACAAATCTACTAATACTATAGTAGCTAATAGTTATTTAAGTTTTTCATTATCATTTGCAACTATCCCTGCACATTTAATTAAAAAAGCGGATTTAGGTGAACCGGTGGAAGTAAAATCCGATCCAACCAAAATAAGGATGCTGATTAAATTAAAAGAGTATAATGATGTGTATTTATTAGTCGGTAGATTAGTAGATAATAAAATTATCGACCATGTAGATGCAACTAACGGAGCAGCTGCTGAGTATAATAGCCTTAAAAATGAAATAGATAATATACAGATTAAGTTCTCTATAATGTTTATCTTTATTGCCTTATTACTTCTTTTTGTAGCTATAAGTTTCGGGGTTATATTTACTGCTAAAATAGTAAAACCTATTAAAAAATTAGTTACTGCAACCGATAAAGTTAAAGACGGCGATTTAACGGTACAAGTGCCTGAAAATGAAGTAGATAAAGACGAAATAGGCACGCTTTATGTGGCATTTAATAGAATGATTAAGCAACTTTCTCGCCAGCAGCGTGATTTAGTTATAGCACAGAGGGCTATGGCTTGGTCGGATGTTGCAAAAAAAGTAGCCCATGAAATCAAGAATCCGTTAACTCCTATTTTACTTGCTTCTGAAAGATTGCTGAAGAAATTTAGCTCTGAAATTAAGGGAAGGGTAGAATTTGAAAATTATTTAAAAATGATTATTCGCCATACTAACGATATTAAAAATATAGTATCCGAATTTGTTCTTTTTGCACGTCTTCCTGCTCCTAAATTTACGAAGAGTGAATTAATTTATTTAGTTAAACATATTGTTGAAGCACGTAAATTACTTAATGATAATATTTTGTATAAATTTGAGTCTAACGTAGAACAATTTGATTTTATGTGTGATGCTACCCAAATAAATCAAGTTATGATCAATTTGTTGAAAAACGCAGAAGAGTCAATAGAAGGACGAGCATCCGGGAAAATAGAAGTTACTATAGATGCTAAAGACGATTTTATTAGCGTTATTGTAACGGATAACGGTAAAGGATTCCCGCCTGAGCTAATAGGCAAAGCTACCGAAAGCTATGTTACAACCAGCAGTAAAGGTATGGGAGTAGGGCTTGCTATAGTTAAAAGAATAGTCGAAGAACATTGCGGCATTCTAGATATAGCAAACAGAGAAGCAGAGGGAGCAATAATCGATATAAAATTTGATTTAAAAGAATTGGATTTAAAGGCTAAGCGTTTGGAAATGTAGTATTTTACTAGAGGATGAAGTGCTTAAAGAAAATTTAGAATCAATTATTTATCACCTAATATGAACACAAATCATAAACAAAAAGCAAAGTTATGAATGTAGAAATCACGGCAAAAGAGCTTATTGCAGAACAATCCCCTAAATGGTTTCATTGACCTATCAAACCGGTTGAATTTAGTGGTCATGATAATAGAACCTTTCATTTAGGCGATGAAATGTTAATTAGATGACCAAGTGCAGCAAAATATGTAGGTGCGGTTTCAAAAGAACACAAATGGTTACCAATATTAGCACCTAACTTGTCATTTCATATCCCTAAGCTTTGAGCTTTAGGTAAACCTTCAAAAAATTATCCTTGGAATTGGTCAATATATAAATGGATTGAAGGAAAAAGTGCAAATAGCTTTGATACTAGTAGCTTAAATTTATCTCTAATTGCTTCTGATCTAGCAAAATTTCTAAATGAATTACATAAGATTGATATAATTGATGGACTTGTTCCAGGTACTCATAACTTTTAGCGTGGAGGTGATCTTGCAGTTTATGACCTTGAGACAAAAATAGCCATTAAAAATTTAAAAGATTTGGTTGATGCAGATAAAGTTCTATCTGTTTGGGAAAAAGCATTAAATTCTCAGTGGAATAAAAAACCTGTATGGATTCATGGTGATTTTGCAAGTGGTAATATTATTATAAAAAATGGTAAGCTTAATGCAGTAATCGATTTTGGAGGTATGGATATTGGTGATTCTGCTTGTGATTTGGTAATAATTTGGACTTTTCTGCAAAATGAAGCAAGAAAAATTTTTAAAGAACAGCTAGCATTAGATGATGATACTTGGGCAAGAGCACGAGGTTGGGCTTTGTGGAAAGCTTTAATTGCTCCACTAGAATGGTCTTGATGCTGTTAAGAATTTACAAATTACTCATGATATTTTATATGAGCATGAAAAATTATGATTGAGATAGCTATTTATAAATACTATATCAATGAGTCATAGACATCTGCGAAGTATATAATGAGCATGACCAGCGACTAGATTTTAACTAAAGTTTAGTAATGATTATAAACCGTTAAAGAAGGATCTAAATTAGATATATAGAACAAAAATAAAAAAAATAAAATAATT
>NZ_JAQCNX010000028.1:10000-12180 GCF_036857515.1 Candidatus Rickettsia tasmaniensis
TTAATTTGGTGCGTTGCTTTTTTAATTTCACTAGGTAGTTGGATGGGAGCAGAAACCGGTTATATGTCAGGATGGGGAGCATATTACTTAGGTATGAATTATCCATTACGTTTTATATTATTTGGAGGAATATTAATATTCTCTGCTCTTGCACTAGAAGAAAATAAAACATTCAATCATTTTACTCAAGTAACTCTTGTAGTTGGTTTATTATACTCATTTATTGCAATGTGGTTATTATCAATATTTGGAAATTATGATCCTGAAGATTATTACTTAAAACCGGTAAAGCCGATAGAATTATTTCATTGGTCTTTATTATTTGCCTTAATGTCTGGAGCAGCTATTTATCACGGTTCAAAACAAGATAATTCGGTAACTAAAGGATTCGGGGTTACTTTTTTATTTATTAATTTATATACAAGATTTTTTGAATACAACTCATAAAGCAGTATTTTTTACAATTCTAGGAATAAGCTTTTGGCAGCTTGGAAGTAAAGCAGAGAAAATTTGGAATCTTACTGCAAAAAAATAATTAATATATAAAGTTCTGCTTTTGTAAGGAACATATATATTCAGATAGAACTTAAAAAATTGGTAGCAATGTCTTTGTAAGCCCTCGAATGCCGAACATTTCATAACTGCTGTTGTTCCTCGTCTGTGGCTTCTCCGCTCTTTTTAGCTATAAATTATAAGGTTTTTTTGAAATAGGATATATCCTCTCAAAAATATTATTAATTTTCGCTAAAAAATTTCTTTAATTATCAATTAAAGTTATTTTGTTAACAGTCCCATAAAGTAGTTTTTAAGCAAAAATATATTAATTAATTATTTTTAATTCATAAAGTATCTTAATAAAATATAATAAATACCCTACAATAATATTAAAAAATATTTTGTATATTATTTGTTATTTAGAAAATAGACTTCTTGCATAACCTCCTTCTAAAGGCGATTTGTACGTCAATCTGGTACTCGCATCCTCACGTTACTTGCGTGTACGCTGCGGTGGCAAGTGCTTCCGTCTTTCTTTTTCAAGTCCCTCTTTCTAAGATAGGTTATGCAAGAAGTCTAATAATAGGAATCATCTACGAGAATAAAAGCTTTAAGTTGCTTTAAAGAGTGAAGTTTGTTAATCTCTACAAAAACATATTTGAGATTATATGATAACTACATATTTAAAGGAAAATAATTCTATAGTAAAAAATGAAGAATATATTATTAATGAATCCACATTATGGATTGATTTATTCAATATAACAGATGAAGAAAAAGTAATAGTAAAAAATACATTAAATATAGAAATACCGACTTTAAAGGACATATCGCAAATTGAGATTTCTGAGAGGTTATATGTTGAAAATGAGGCGTTATATCTAACTATTACGGAACTCGTTAATAAAGAGCAAGAATTTCCTGAAACACATTCTATAGTATTTATTTTGCATAAATGTTGTCTTATAACAGTTCGTTACGTAGAATTAATACCCTTTAATGACTGTATAAATAAATTTGCTAAGCAGCTTAATAACAAACATAATGCAGAAAATATTTTATTTATGTTACTTCGTAATATGGTAACAAGATTATCGAATATTGTACAGTCGATTAGTATGGATATTGATGATTATGGACGTTTAATACTTGATAATAATATTAATGATTTGCGTATAGATCATACCAATGTATTAAAGAAAATAGGTCGAAAAGGTGATTTACTTTCTAAAAGCCGTGAGTGTTTATTTTCTTTAACTATGGCTATTCAATATATTTTAAAATCTCCACAAATAACTCACAATAAAGCATCTAAGGATCTATTAGATACATTGCTTCGAGACGTAGACTCAATAATTAATTTTTCACAATTTATATCTAGCGAGATTGCAAGAACCCTAGACGCAGCACTCGGTATGATTGCAATTGAACAAAATCATTAAATATAGAAATACCGACTTTAAAGGACATATCGCAAATTGAGATTTCTGAGAGGTTATATGTTGAAAATGAGGCGTTATATCTAACTATTACGGAACTCGTTAATAAAGAGCAAGAATTTCCTGAAACACATTCTATAGTATTTATTTTGCATAAATGTTGTCTTATAACAGTTCGTTACGTAGAATTAATACCCTTTAATGACTGTATAAATAAATTTGCTAAGCAGCTTAATAACAAACATA
>NZ_JAQCNX010000083.1:0-510 GCF_036857515.1 Candidatus Rickettsia tasmaniensis
CAGATATTGCAATTCTTAGCACTATGGGAGCAAGCACTAAGCAAATAATGCTTATTTTTATCTATAACGGAATGTTTATAGGATTACTTGGCACAACACTAGGTGTAATCCTTGGTGTTACCTTTTCTTATAATATTCAAACTATCAAGAATTATTTGGAGCGTATAACCGGTACTAAAATTTTCGAGGCAGCTATTTATTTTCTTTATAGTTTACCTTCAAAAGTAAGAGCTGAGGATATTATTTTAATTACCTGCAATTTAGGCGTAACCGTTGGGGATAAGATTAGATTAATTTCACCGAATTCAGTTTCTACCACCTTTGGCAGTATACCAAGATCAAAAGAATTTAAAGTTATAGCAATTTTCAATAGCGGTATGTATGATTATGATTTGACAACGATATTAATGCCGCTTACCGCAGCACAAAATTTCTTATCTCTCGGCGACGATATTAATTTAATCGAAATTAATAGTCTAGATCCCAATAACGCTCTCGCATATTCATATA
>NZ_JAQCNX010000027.1:0-9928 GCF_036857515.1 Candidatus Rickettsia tasmaniensis
GCAGATATCTGATTTACCGGATAATTACTCTATTTTGGAACTTGGAAGTAATATAGGGCTTGTAGGTTATGAAATACAAAAACGTTTTCCGGAAAGTTTTACTTTAACCGGTGTAGAAGTTTCTGCTTTAATGAATGAGTTACAAGAAACATATTACCCGAACACTAAAATTTACGATCATATATATAATATTGCTATCGATGAATTTTTAAAACAAAACTCTAATAAATTTGATATTATTTTTAGTTTTTGCGGATTATCGTTTACTAACAATTTAATAGAATATTTTAATTTAATATACTCATCTCTTAATAAACAAGGGTATTTTGCCCTTTGTTTACCGAATGCGATGAAGACACAATTTTCAGTAAAACGCAAAGAATTTATTTTTAACTTGAATGAAATAAATAATTTTTTACAAAAAAATAATTTTACTATATTAACTTCGGAAGAAATAATACTAGCGGAAAACAATAAATATAGTATTATTGTTTGTAAGAAAACAGCATAAATCAATGAGAATATTAATGATATTATCCATTATTTTATGTTCATTATCGATAAGAGCTGATCTTGAATATGTTGATAATGACATATATAACTATAATGGTGGAAGAAATGGAAACGGTTGCTTGGAAGTTTGTGATCCATACGAAAAGTTTAACCGTAAAGTGTTTGTATTTAATTCTGTGTTAGATTATATAATATTGCGTCCTTTAGCGATAGGTTATAAGAACATCACGAATGATTACGTAAAAGCACGCGTTAATAGTTTTATCAGTAATGTCGATACACCGCTTACGGCGGTAAATTACGGGCTTCAGTTAAATTACGATAAAACTATGAAAAGCGTTTGGCGGTTTCTCATTAACACGACGCTTGGCATAGGCGGTTTATTTGACGTGGCAGGTAAAGTAGGTTTGCCGTCTGATCGTCAAACTTTCGGTAGTACCCTCGCACATTATGGAATTGCCCCAGGTCCTTATTTAATATTGCCGATAATCGGTAGTACTAACGCAAGAGATATGACGGATTCGGTAATTACTAATTATGCTCTTAATCCATTAATGTACTACACTCATAATGATTTTAACTTAGGAGTACTAGCGGTTAGTAAAATAAACGATCGATATGTTGTATTACCGTTTAGTGATTATGTGATGAAGAATTCTACCGATCCTTATGTGGCTATTAGATCAGCATTACATCGTGCTCGTGAAGCATCGATTCAATATCCTGAAAATTTTAAATGTCCTAAACCCAAGAATTAATGCAATTAAAGAGGATTATATGCAAAAAATTATTACAGGTTTATTTTTATTAGTTATGACGTTTTCTGCTTATTCTAATGAAAAAGTGCCTGCCGGTTTGAACAGTTACGTTACTAATTTAGTAAATGAAGCTTCTAGTATATTAAACGATAGTAAGTTATCTGAGCGAGTAAAAATTGCTAAAGCACGTGAGTTAATGTCTCAGAACCTAGATTTTGATTGGATGGCTAAATATACATTAGGCAGAAATGGGATAAAAACTTTATCAGGTGGGCAGGTTCAGGAATTCATCAAAGTTTACTCTAAATATGTTACTAAATCTTATACTGATTTAATAAAAGATTATAAAGGCAAACAGCCTAAAATAGTAGGAGTTCGTCCTTTAAGCTCGACCGATTTTATGGTGGTTATGAATATCATTAGTAATAAAGAGCAAGACCCTATTAAAGTAGAATATCTTGTACGTGAAATGAAAGGAAACGGAAAAGACGTTTTTAAAGTTTCTGATATAATTACGGAAGGTGTAAGTCTTATTGGAGCTCAACAAGACGAGTTTACCGATACTTTAAAAAATCAAGGCTTTGAGGCACTAATACAAAAATTAGAAAGTCGTTCTTAAGCTTATTTCACTGTCATCTTAAATAGTTATTGTGAGGAGGTATTGTTGCGTAGACACCTAGTCGTCATTGCGAGGAAATTGCATAGCAATTGACGAAGCAATCTCAGGAGTTTGTTATTATTGCATGAGATTGCCACGCAGTCTACGACTGCTCGCAATGACGATTAGATATCCATGCAACAAAGCCTGCTCGCTAATAGCGTTAAACAACATAAATCATTCACATGAAAATCTTAAGCAGGCAGTAGTAATAAGTTACTCGCAACGCGTTTAGCTACAGCATTAAATATTAAATATATTGAGCCGGGAATTACCTATTTCAATGATTCCAAAATAAAAGTAGAAATTCAAAAATCGTTTCATAATGAAGATATAATCATAGTACAATCCACATCAAAACCCGTTAATGATCGCTTAATTGAGTTGTTTTTGCTAGTAGATGCAGCAAGAAAAAGCGGGAGCAAATCGAATAATTTTAGTAATGCCTTATTTTGGTTATGCAAGGCAAGATAATATAAATTCTCAAAATATAATTCCTGCTAAGTTAATAGCAGATTTTTTAGAGAAGCTCGGAGTAAACCATGTAATTACTATTGATTTACACTCCGATAAAATAGAGAAATTTTTTAATATTCCTATTTCTAATCTTGAACCTATAAATTTATATATCCCGTTTTTAAGAACTTATAGCAATTTCGTTATAGTTGCACCTGATAAAGGAAGTATCAATCGAGTTCAAAAAATTAGTAATTTACTAAATATAGATTCAGCTTATATAAACAAAGAAAGGGATATAAATAATAATTGCGAGATGATATCAATAACAGGTAGTGTAGAGGGCAAAAATTGTATATTAATTGATGATATTATAGATAGTGGAGAAACCATCGTAAAAGCAGCAAGATTTTTAAAAGAACATTCGGCTTTATCGGTTAGTGCTTTTATAACTCATGCAGTGCTTTCTGCCGGTTCTAAAAATTCGATAATAAACCTCTTGGAGAACGAAGCTAATAAAGAGGAATTTGTAGGAAACACGGAACGCAGCATCGCAGCGTACACTTTAGTACGTGAGGATGCAAGTACTGGATTGACGTACAAATTACCTTTAGAAGCAAGTTATGCAAGAGGTTTATTAGACAATATTTTTATCACGGATACTATAGAAACAAGTGACTTATCTACAAAATTTCATATAATACCCGTATTGTCTATCATCGTAAAAGAGTTAATAAATATACTATGAGCTTGTGTACTGTAGAAATAAATCTATCTACAATAAAAAATAATTATCTTTTATTACAAGATATTTGTAAAACCTCATTAGTCGGTGCTGCCGTTAAAGCTAACGGTTACGGTCTTGGAGCAGTACAAATTTCTAAAGCTTTAATAGAAGAAAATTGTAGGCATTTTTTTGTGGCCTCAAGTGAAGAAGGAGTGAATTTACGCAACGCTTTAGGATTAGATGTTAATATTTTAGTTCTTAACGGCGTTTTTGAACATGATGCTTTAGAGCTGATAGAATATAATTTAACACCTGTCCTAAATAACTTAAAACAAATAGAAATTTGGCAAAAATTTAGTAATTTGAGAAACCGATTATTGCCTTGTTATTTACATTTCAATACGGGGATTAATCGTCTTGGCTTAAGCTCTGATGAGATAGAGCAGCTAATTAATGATCGTGATTTGTTAAAAGGGCTAGATTTACAATATATTATAAGTCATCTAGCTATATCCGAGGAAATAGATAATCCTTATAATCTAGAACAATTAAACAGATTTAAAGCTTATTTACAATATTTCCCAAACGTCAAAGCAAGCCTTGCTAATTCCGGCGGCATATTTTTAGGACAGGATTACCATTTTGATTTAGCAAGACCGGGGGCAGCCTTATACGGTCTTAATCCCTTAACAAAGAATCCCGTAACCTTAAAAGCTCCTATAATTCACTTACAGAATTTGACACTAGATAGCCATATCGGTTATAATATGATTTTTACAACTAAGCGTGATAGTGTCATTGCAACGTTACCGCTTGGTTATGCCGATGGGTTTAGTCGTAATTTTAGCAATCAAGGCGAAGTATTTATTAACAGTCGCAGCGTTCCTATAGTAGGGCGAGTATCGATGGATTTAATAAATATCGATGTTACCGATCTACCACCGTCCGAGATTTTTCTAGGGCAGGAAGCGGAAATTATCGGAAATTATTGCACGCCCGATAAAATAGCGAGTATTATAGGTACTATCGGGTATGAGGTATTAACTAACCTTGGTAGTAGATATAAAAGAAAGTATATCGGGTAGATCATACCATGGCTTGACCACGGTATCCAGAAAAAAATTAAAAAAGACTGGATCCTGTGATCAAGTCGTGAGATGACATTAGAGGTTACTGGATTCCTGCTTTCGCAGAAATGACATAGCGTACTTAAATTAAATAGAAAAAATACAAATGTTATTCAACATAGCTAATTCGGTCGGTAAACGTACTATAAAGTTTGCACAAAGTGTAGGTAGTTTTTCTCTATTTAGCTTTGCTGCCGTTAGCAGTATCATAAGACCGCCTTTATATTTGAGTTTAATCATCAGACAATTATTATTTATCGGGTTTCACTCGCTTCCGGTTGTTGCGATGACGACTTTTTTCTCAGGGGCGGTACTTGCATTACAGAGCTATATCGGTTTTTCCCGTTTCTCAGCTGAAAGCTCTATTGCAACGGTAGTAGTATTGTCGCTGACTAGAGAGCTTGGACCTGTCTTAGCCGGACTAATGGTAGCAGGAAGAGTTGGGGCATCAATCGCCGCCGAAATAGCCACAATGAGAGTAACGGAGCAGGTAGATGCTTTATATACTTTATCTACCGATCCTATTAAATATTTAGTTTTTCCAAGAGTAATAACAGCTATTATTACAATGCCTTGTCTTGTTTTAATCGGGGATATAATTGGTGTTATGGGCGGTTATTTGGTAGGGGTATATAAACTTGATTTTAATAGTGCAGCTTATTTAACAAGTACTTTTCAGTATTTAGAACCGATTGACGTAATTTCCGGTCTTGTTAAAGCGGGAGTTTTTGGGTTTATTATTTCTATAATAAGTTGCTATAGCGGCTATTATTCAGGTAAAGGGGCTAAGGGAGTTGGAAGAGCAACTACCTCGGCAGTAGTGAATTCTTCTATCCTTATCTTAATCAGTAATTATTTAATAACCGAATTATTTTTTAAAGTATAGGTATACTCGTTTAATTTGAAAAATTGGTTTTGTTGTTTTATATTTTTTGATCCTCACGTACGTTTATGTACGCTGCAGTCAAAAAATATAAAACGCCTAGCTCTTTTCCAAATTAAACGAGTATACAGTTTTTTTGTTTATTTGGAGTATGCATGAGTGTAGAAGAATTTAAAATTAAAATTCGGTCATTATATAAATCATTTGCTAATCATAAGGTGTTAGACGGAATAGATTTGGATGTAAAAAAGGGCAGTTCATTAGTTATTTTAGGTGGTTCTGGTAGCGGCAAATCGGTTCTAATTAAAAATATAGTAGGATTGATTAAACCTGATAAAGGTAAAATTTTTATTGATAATGTAGAAATCCAAGATATCTCAAGTAAACAAAAATTTGAGATTATGGACGGTATAGGTTTTTTATTCCAAGGCGGAGCATTATTTGATTCCTTAAATATACGTGATAATATTACTTTCGAGACTAAAAAATTATCTAAGAAAGAAAAAAACGACCTTGCCGTTGCAAAGCTTAATTCCGTTGGTTTATCCCCTAGAATACTCGAGCTTTACCCTGCCGAATTATCGGGAGGAATGCAAAAAAGAGTAGCCCTTGCTAGGGCTATTTGTAGTACACCGTCGATTTTATTTCTTGATGAACCGACCACAGGGCTTGATCCTATCATGGCAAATGTTATCAACGAATTAATTATAAAAATCCAAGAAGAGTTAGGGGCAACTATGATTACTATAACTCATGATATGATTAGTGCCACAAAAATAGCTAAAGAAGTAGCTATGATTTATCAAGGAAAAATTAAATGGTACGGTAGTAAAGATGAAATGCGTAATAGTGATAATCCTTATTTAAAACAATTTATAAATGGATTAACTACTGGGCCTATAGAGGTATAAAATGTTTAAGAACTTATTATGTATAATAATATTTCTAGGTATAAATCTAAATGTTTATGCTATAAATTCTAGCTCTTATACGACAGATGATATAATAAAAATAGTAATTATTCTTGGAATAGTTATTTTAATTTTTAGTCCTGCAAAATTCCGTATAATCGTTATCGGTACTATGTTAGGCTTGTCTTGTGCCTATTTCACGTATAAATACATCGTACCTATCTTTATTTCTTTACTAAATGGACCATAAAGATAAATATTGCTATTAGTGATGCCCCACATCTCAGCTATTTTCTCTTCTAATAGTATCAATTTAATATTCTACAATTAATCTAAAGCTCTAACTCCCCCGTGATAGCCATCTAATTCAAAAGAATTGGGATGTATATTTTTACATGCATCTAAACCTATTATAAATCATATTAGTATTATTATCAATACCATTTAAAGTAGTACGAATATCTTCCAAGTATTTAGATGATTTAGGCGAATCATTACCTCCAATTATTCGTACTTTTATTAAATCTTGTTCTATCAATTCATTCTGATTAAAGTCAGTAATTAATTGCTCTAACTGTTGTGAATTGATATTTCTAGCTAATGCTATTTTATTTAATTTTACGGAAAAGAAACTACAGGCAATCTCTTCATTTAAATCTTTAGTATAAATTACTAAATCATCATTTATATCAAAAATTTTATATTCTTGTGAGTTAATTTCAATTTGCATAGTTTATTTACTTTGTTGATTATTTTTGTGTAAAGCAATATTTTTATTGGGCAGAGTATAGCTAGGTGCAGCTATTTTTGTCTTAGTACTTATATTTTTTTTAATATCTTATCACTTGTTAAGTTTAATTTTGGTTCATTTTTTGTTTTATTACTACTAAAAATATTTATGAACAAATCTTTTATTTTTTGTACACTTTTTTGTATCCAGGATTTTTTAATATTACTATCTTGTTGGTAGGTAGAATGAGTGAGTGCTAATGTTTTATTAATTTCTGAACGTACACTTTCCAACGGATTTAAATTGTTAGATAATAAATAATCAGTTTTAGCTATTAAATTATTTACAATTTTTGTTTGTTCTTGATCACTTAGATTCAATTTGTGAACTCGATTACTAATATTTTTAGTTACTACATTTTTTACTAATTTTGGATTAGTGTTTTGAATTTCCTCTGCTACTTTAGTAAGTGGTCTTGATATTTGATTAGATTGCCATGTGTCCATAGAATTAGGATTTTGATTAGATCCTAATAAATATTGCTGAATAATATGTTTTTGTTGGATTTCATTTAAAGAGCGATTAGGTATATTTTTATTTTTAGTTAAATCAAAAGCTTTATAAAGTGCAGGAGTATTACTTCCTATACTTAAATGTACTTGTCTAGCAGCGGTTGTTTTATCCTCTCTACCCGGAACAGTTACCTGTTATTGGATCAAATATAATTCCTGATGGGGCTCCCTTGTCTTCTATATCTGCAGATTTTATATTTACGTTAGCGTGGTTATTTAATTCTTGTGTTATTTTACGAATATTACCATCTGATACCGCAATTGATACTGTAGATCTATCACGCCCTCCTACTAAATAAGCTTCTAATTTAGTATTAGGAGGAAAGTTGCTTATTACATCATGTGTTAAAGAACTAGCATCAGTAAATCTGTCAACATGGGCTAATGCAGTTCTTTTAGTTAATGGATCATGTAAAATTACAGCAACGCATTGTTAATGTTATCAGTGCCTATCTGTTCTTTATCAGAAAAACCAACTTTATGCTGTTCCACACGAACAGCTTCATAATCAACTATACCTTGCTGTAACGAGTAAGCATATGCATACTGCGCTATTGAATTTTCTTTACGGTTTTGAGTTTTATAAGCAGCTCCTAAAGCTAATCTTGCCATTAATTCTTTAGCTTGGTCATTATTAGCTTGGCTTTTTATTAAAATTGCTTCTTGCTTTTTAATAAATTTACCCAATGTTCCTTGTTGTTGATGTGCAGTGACTAATTCTTTGTATGAATTTTCTACATTATAATATTGCTTTGCTTCAAAAGAATTCTCTATGCTATTTTGAAATTGTTGAATAGCATTATCAAACAGTCCCAGCTGTTGATAGCTACGTCCTATCATAGTATTAATATAGGAAAGAAAATTACTGTCAGTTTGACCTATAGCAATTTGTTCAGCTTGTTGTAGTTGTTTAAGAGCAACAAGATGGATTGCCTTTGCTATATAATTTTAATCCTTCATTATACAAAAAGCTGCTTGATTATAATCAATTTGCTCCTTTGTACTTAATGGTTTTGGAGTAAGATTACTAATATATTCAGGAAAACTTGAAGGCAACTCTCCTAATTTTTTAATTAGTTCGGTGCTATTACCTTGAACTGGCTTCCCATTAATAAGCATAGATTTATAATAGTTTAATTAATTTATATTTTTATATAAAACTCTGTTATTTAATAAAAATCAAGCATTAGCTAATACTTAGCTACAAAATAATTATCTCTTGACACTAGGGGAGTATTGCTTTATATTTTTCATCTATTGTATATACTATACTCGATGAACTTCAAAATTGGCTACGTCGTTCTACAAGATCTGCGGTGCTCACGTATTAAGTATACGCTCCGCTCCTCGGTTTGTGAACTCTTAGCTCTTTTCGAAGTTGATCTTCGTATATGACTCTTCATTTACTTGAAGTATATTTTATAAGTTTTAAGGTATTTAGCTTATGTCTCGTAAGTGCGAACTCACAGGTGTGGGTGTTTTATACGGCAACAATGTATCACATTCTCAGCGTAAAACTAGAAGACGTTTTGAACCTAATCTAAGATCGGTTAAGTTTACAAGTGATATAACAGCCGGGGAATATAGATTATCGGTTAATGCTAGATGTATTAGTTCAGTGGAAAAAGCCGGGGGTTTTGATGCATATATTCTAAAAGCCGATGATAATGTTTTATCAAGTAACGCTAGAGCTATTAAGAAAAAAATAATTCAGACTAAAACGGCAAAATCATTATGAAAAGCGGTATACATCCAGAATATGAAAAGTTTTTGATTAAAGTAGGAAGCGATGTTTTTGAAACAATGTCTACTCATCCTACAGGTGAAATTTTAATGGATGTTGATTTTAGAAAGCATCCGGCATGGAATAAAGATTCCGGAAATGTAGTAAATCAATCGAACAAAAGTGTTAGTGATTTCAATAAAAGATTCTCAGGTCTTTCTTTTGGTAGTAAGAAAGAAGCTAGCTAGGCTTTGTTTGTGGATAACAAATCGTCATTGCGAGGAAATTGCATAGCAATTGACGAAGCAATCCAGTAAACAATTCTGATTTATAGAATTTTTTTATTATTTTTTCTGGGTTGCCGTGCAGTCTACGACTATTCGGTATCTACGCAAGAATGACACTAACAATATTCACGTAGTTATTGGACTAAGTCAAAATATAACACAGATAAATCATCAATTCTCAATTATTGCGGGGTGGAGCAGCTCGGTAGCTCGTCAGGCTCATAACCTGAAGGTCGTTGGTTCAAATCCAGCCCCCGCTACCATATTTTTTAATGTCATGCCTAGGCTCACTTATAGCGTTATTGAAGTCTGCTGATGCCATTCCTAACTCAGTGTTGTTGCATGGTTTGGTTTTCCTGTCATTGCGAGAAGGCATTATTGCGTGGTTCGGTAAAATTCGCTGCGTTACCCCGTGGCTTGACCACGGGATCCAGTTAAAAATACTAAAATTATTAGTATTTTTTATTGTTTTTATGGACCCCGTGGTCAAGCCACGGGGTAACGCAGCGAATTTTACCGAACCACGCAATAATGCCTTCTCGCAATGACGACTTGGTATTCACGCAGGCAATGCCGAATTACA
>NZ_JAQCNX010000081.1:0-639 GCF_036857515.1 Candidatus Rickettsia tasmaniensis
CGCTTATCTTTCGCTTCAGGTTTTTATAGTCAGAGCAGTCCTGGTGTAGTTTTAGTGAATAAGTATATGAAGAGGACAGTCATTCATTCGTTTCTATATACTTATGTACATAACAAATAAAGAAATAACAAGTAATTGGTTTACTAATTTACGTGATTTAGTGTGCAAAGAATTTGAAAAAATCGAAGAAGAATATGTACAAACCAAAGGTTTAAAACCAGCTAAGTTTGTACGCTCAAGCTGGCAACGTAACGGCGGTGGTGGCGGTGTCATGTCTCTCATGAAAGGAGAAGTATTTGAAAAAGTTGGGGTTAATATATCTACCGTATTCGGTGGATTTTCTCCCGAATTCCGCAGCGAAATTCCAGGAGCAGAGCTAGACGGGAAATTCTTTGCACAATAAATCACGTAAATTAGTAAACCAACTACTTGTTATTTCTTTATTTTCTATGTTCATAATTATTAAGCAACGATTTAATTACTTTCCTCATCATATACATAATCACTAAAAATACGGCAGCAATGATCATAATATAAAAAGCTGGAGCATAAAATAAGCCTGTGCGCTCTACAAGCCAACGAGAAATAATAGGTGAAGTTCCGCCGAATGTCGCTATTGCAAAATTGTAGCTGAAAGCA
>NZ_JAQCNX010000094.1:0-602 GCF_036857515.1 Candidatus Rickettsia tasmaniensis
AGGCTACTTTTTCTGGCTTCCCACCTCCGCGGGAATTACATCAGAAAAATAAGATAAAAAACAAACAGTGACCGACTTCTTGCATAACGTAGCTAATAAAGAGGAATTTGAAGGAAACACGGGACGCAGTACTACAGCGTACACTTTAGTACGTGAGGATGCGAGTACCGGATTGATACACAAATTACCTTTAGAAGCAAGTTATGCAAGAAGTCGGTCACTGTTTGTTTTTTATCTTATTTTTCTGATGTCATCCCCGCGGAGGCGGGAATCCAGTAAAACCTATAAAAACTTGTTTTTATAGGTTTATTTTGTTAATTAATGTGTAATTGTTGAGATCGGGATTAAGGCTACTTTTTCTGGCTTCCCACCTCCGCGGGAATTACATCAGAAAAATAAGATAAAAAACAAACAGTGACCGACTTCTTGCATAACGTAGCTAATAAAGAGGAATTTGAAGGAAACACGGGACGCAGTACTACAGCGTACACTTTAGTACGTGAGGATGCGAGTACCGGATTGATACACAAATTACCTTTAGAAGCAAGTTATGCAAGAAGTCGGTCACTGTTTGTTTTTTATCTTATTTTTCTGATGTCATC
>NZ_JAQCNX010000077.1:0-667 GCF_036857515.1 Candidatus Rickettsia tasmaniensis
ATATTTACACCTAAAGCTCCAACCTCATTAGTAAAAATTGCCACAAATGCACCGCTTATCCAAATGGTACAAAAAATAACAACCGGATGAATTATAGCATGACCGAATATATTTCTAGTAACTTTAAGTATCTTATGCCATTCCATGAATTGATATTCCTAGTTTATGCTTATATATTAGTTTTTGCGTGGAGTAATTTTTACGTCATTGCGAGCGACTAAAAGGAGCGTGGCAATCCCGGTAGGAGCAAATAATAAAGCATGCTGGAACCCGTCTGCAACAAAATATCCACCGGCATCAACACCGATCAGCATACCTTTCTTAGATCTAAGACCTGCAGCCTCTATATCTGACGGATTAGCCCAGCTTGCATCTCCATATACTCTTTCATCTTGTTTGAAAAATTGTAATGATTTTATTCTTTCAAAATTTTTAATGTAAAATATTATAACAATAATAGCCGGACTGAGAAGAGAGTCAAGTAGCTTCAATTTTAAATAATTATAGTCGGCAATTTTTAACTGCCCCCAAACGTTAATAAGCCAGTAAGCCCACTTATAAGCAATATTTATAGCATTTATATTTACACCTAAAGCTCCAACCTCATTAGTAAAAATTGCCACAAATGCACCGCTTATCCAAATGGTACAAAAAATAACAACCGGAT
>NZ_JAQCNX010000091.1:0-602 GCF_036857515.1 Candidatus Rickettsia tasmaniensis
AGGCTACTTTTTCTGGATTCCCACCTCCGCGGGAATGACATCAGAAAAATAAGATAAAAAACAAACAGTGACCGACTTCTTGCATAACGTAGCTAATAAAGAGGAATTTGAAGGAAACACGGAACGCAGTACTACAGCGTACACTTTAGTACGTGAGGATGCGAGTACCGGATTGATACACAAATTACCTTTAGAAACAAGTTATGCAAGAAGTCGGTCACTGTTTGTTTTTTATCTTATTTTTCTGATGTCATCCCCGCGGAGGCGGGAATCCAGTAAAACCTATAAAAACTTGTTTTTATAGGTTTATTTTGTTAATTAATGTGTAATTGTTGAGATCGGGATTAAGGCTACTTTTTCTGGATTCCCACCTCCGCGGGAATGACATCAGAAAAATAAGATAAAAAACAAACAGTGACCGACTTCTTGCATAACGTAGCTAATAAAGAGGAATTTGAAGGAAACACGGAACGCAGTACTACAGCGTACACTTTAGTACGTGAGGATGCGAGTACCGGATTGATACACAAATTACCTTTAGAAACAAGTTATGCAAGAAGTCGGTCACTGTTTGTTTTTTATCTTATTTTTCTGATGTCATC
>NZ_JAQCNX010000032.1:0-7668 GCF_036857515.1 Candidatus Rickettsia tasmaniensis
CCCGATAGAAAAGTACCTCTAATTTTAAATGTCCACGGCGGTCCGTGGGTACGTGATAGCTGGGGATACAATCCTGAGCATCAGTGGCTTGCAAATCGTGGTTACGCAGTTTTAAGTATAAATTACCGTGGTTCTACCGGTTTTGGGAAAGATTTCTTAAACGCTGGTAATTTAGAATATGCCGGTAAAATGCACACCGATTTAATTGATGGTGTTAACTGGGCTATTAAGAATAATATAGTTGATGCTGACAAAGTTTGTATTATGGGCGGAAGCTATGGAGGTTATGCAACGCTTGTAGGTCTTACCATGACACCTGACGCATTTGCTTGTGGTGTTGACGTTGTCGGCATATCTAATTTATTAACTCATGTGCAATCTAAAGCTCCTTATATGAGACCATTGTTAAGTATATATAAAACACGTATAGGACCTTGGGATACTGAAGAAGAAAAAGAGTTTTTAAGACAAAGATCACCAATTAATTTTGTTGATAATATCAAAAAGCCTTTATTTATAGCACAAGGTGTTCACGATGTGAGAGTCGTGCAGGCAGAATCAGAACAGATTGTAAACAGCATGCAAGCAAAGCATATACCGGTAGTTTATGCACTTTACAAAGATGAAGGTCATGGATTTGCAAAACCCGGTAATAGAATCTCATATTACGCTCTTGCCGAGCAGTTTTTAGCTAAGATTTTAAAAGGAAGAGCGGAACATATAGGAGATGACTTAAAGAATGCTAATCTCATTCTGAATGATAAAGAAAAAATTAGTGATACAGAGGCAGAAAAGATTATAGATACGGCAGTTGGGAATTAAGAAGAAACTGTCATACCGCGACTCGGTGTCACCCCGTGGCTTGTCCATGGGATCTAGTTAAAAATACTAATAATTTTAGTATTTTTTATTGTTTTTTAGATTCCTGTTTTCGCAGGAATGACATAGAAGAGCGAAAATGACATTAAGTAAGTTTAGAATAATTTATTGGAGTACTATCATGCTACTTACAAATACTGAAAATTCTTACGGCTTAATTGCAAAACTTTTTCACTGGATCATGAGCATTATAGTTATAGTAATGCTCGTTGTCGGTTTCTTAATGGATAATTTCGTAGAACTTCCTTTAAAAGGGCAATTATACGGGATACATGAAGCAACCGGTATAGTTGTTTTATCTTTAGTAATAATAAGGCTTTTATGGAAATTCTATAATGCTAATGTTTTGCTACCGGAGGATATGCCGAATTGGCAAAAAAAGCTGCTAATATTAATATAAATTTGCTATAGCTTTTAATGTTATTAATGCCGATAAGCGGCTTTCTAATGACTATTTTATCAAACCATCATATTGATTTTTATGGTTTGTTTACTATAAATTCTTTTGCTCCAGATTTACAATTTGCCAAAATCTTTAAAAAAATCCATAAAAAGGCTGCTTATTTACTGCTTTAATTATTTTGCATATACTAGCTGCATTATATCATCACTTTATTAGGAAAGATAACGTATTAAAGAGGATGTTGAATGTATAAACTTATTGACATATAATAAATTGTGTTTTATATACAAAGTAAGATTAGATAACTTACCATATTAGTATTATGAGTAAAAGTGCCAGAGTAGTAGTCTCATCGAAAGGACAGGTAGTTATACCTAAATATATAAGAAATAAACTTGGTTTACA
This sequence comes from Candidatus Rickettsia tasmaniensis, assembly GCF_036857515.1. Taxonomy (NCBI): domain Bacteria; kingdom Pseudomonadati; phylum Pseudomonadota; class Alphaproteobacteria; order Rickettsiales; family Rickettsiaceae; genus Rickettsia; species Candidatus Rickettsia tasmaniensis. The sequence continues at coordinate 1,688 of NZ_JAQCNX010000032.1, forward strand.
TTCAGGCTCTGAGTTAATAATTAACTACAAAAAAAATGAAACATTAGAATTGCTTCCTATAAAAAAAGATATCTATAGCTTTTTTGGTAAAGGTAAACATAAAGCTAAAAACGGTCCGGTGGATGTAGATGAAGCTATTAGTATTGTGGTTATCGAAAATGATAGGAATTGACACTAATATCTTAACTCGTACTTTTCTTGAAGATGATGAAATACAAGGTAAAGCAGCTCAAAATTTCTTAAAAAATAACATCACTAATAAGATTTTTATTGCATCATATGCATTACTTGAATTTGTATGGGTGCTAAAAGTAAATAAATTTACTCGCCAGGAAATTTATGAAGCAGTAATTAATCTTATTGATAATTCTGGCTTTATCATTGGGCATCAAGACATAATAATATCAGCTACTGAGAAATATATTAAAGGTAAAGCAGACTTTGCCGATTATATGATTATTGCAGAAGGAGAAGTCAATAGTGCTAATAAGTTTATCACTTTTGATAAAGACATAGTAAGAGAAGTTAAAAATGCATCTTATCCATAAAAATTAATAGCAATTTAAATAAATTATTTAAAATGAATATTCATGAATATCAAGCAAAAGAGATTTTAAGAAAATACGGCGTACCTACTTCCACCGGGCTAGTTGTTACGAAAACCGAAAAGATTAATGAAACCATAGATAAATTAAATACGGAAGTATATGTGGTTAAAGCACAAATACATGCCGGCGGTAGAGGTAAAGCAGGCGGTGTTAAGGTTGTTAAGAGTAAAGAAGAAGCCAAAAAAGTTGCTCATGACATGTTTGGTATTAATTTAGTAACGCATCAAACAGGACCTCAAGGACAAAAAGTAAACCGTCTTTATATAGAATCAGGTTGTGATATTTTAAAAGAATATTATTTTAGTGTAGTATTTGATAGATCGGTTAGCTGTATTACTTTCATAGCTTCTACAGAAGGAGGAGTTGATATTGAAGAAGTAGCAGAAAAAACTCCGGAAAAAATTATTAAATTTTCTGTTGATCCTGCAACCGGTTTACAAGATTTTCATATGCGAGGCATAGCTTATGAGTTAGGCTTTAAGGATAACCAAGCCAAACAGATGAAAGAAATAGTAAAATCAGTCTATAATGCTTTTATTGAAACCGATGCAACACAAATTGAAATCAACCCATTAATTGTAAATAGCGACGGGAACTTATTAGCTTTAGATGCAAAAATTACTTTTGACGATAACGGCTTATTTCAGCATCCGAATATTACGGCAATGCGTGATCATGATGAAGAAGATCCTCTAGAAACTAGAGCAGCGAATGCAGGACTTAGCTATGTAAAAATGGACGGTAATATCGGTTGCATGGTTAACGGTGCTGGTCTTGCCATGGCCACTATGGATATTATTAAACTTTACGGTGCTTCGCCTGCTAATTTCTTGGATGTCGGTGGTGGAGCTGATCGTGAACGGGTAAAAGAAGCTTTAAAAATAATTTTATCTGATAAAGAAGTACAAGGGATTCTAGTTAATATTTTCGGCGGTATCATGCGTTGTGATATTATAGCAGAAGGGATTATTGCAGCTGCAAAAGACATAGGTATAAAAGTACCGTTAGTAGTTCGTTTAGCCGGTACAAACGTTGAAAAAGGCGAAGAAATTTTATCAAATTCCGGTTTAGAAATAATACCGGCACATGATCTAGCAGATGCGGCAAATAAAATAGTTGAAGCGGTACGGTAGATAACCGTCATGAGCTATGCAGGCATTGACCTTGTTGTATGGCTTGAAAAACCAGTTCAGTGTAATACATACCGTGGCTTGACCACAGTATCCATCAAAAAAATTAAAAAAGGACTGGATCCCGCGATCAAGTCACGGGACGAAATCAAAGTAAAATAAAAACAATAAAAATTATTTAACATGGCAATATTAATAAATAAAAAAACACAAGTTATCTGTCAGGGTTTTACTGGTTCACAAGGAACTTTTCACTCTGAACAAGCGATAGCGTACGGCACTAACATGGTTGGCGGTGTTACACCCGGCAAAGGCGGTCATACTCACCTTGATTTACCTGTATATAATACCGTACATGAAGCAAAAGCAAAAACCGGTGCAAATGCAAGCGTTATATATGTTCCGCCCGGCTTTGCCGCTGATTCGATATTAGAAGCAATCGATGCCGAAATTGAAGTAGTAGTATGTATAACGGAAGGAATTCCGGTGCTTGATATGGTGAAAGTAAAACGTGCTTTAGTCGGTTCTAAAACTAGATTAATCGGTCCTAACTGCCCTGGAGTTATCACACCGGGTGAATGTAAAATCGGTATTATGCCTGGGCATATTCATAAAAGAGGAACGATAGGTATTATTTCAAGATCAGGTACTCTAACTTATGAAGCAGTAGCACAGACAACAGCAGTAGGACTTGGACAATCTACGTGTGTCGGTATAGGCGGCGATCCTGTTAACGGCACTAATTTTGTTGATTGTATTGAGATGTTTTTGAAAGATGATGAAACAAAAGCAATTATTATGATCGGTGAAATTGGCGGTAATGCAGAAGAAGATGCAGCTGAGTTTATCAAGCAGTCAAAAATCAAGAAACCTATAGTAAGCTTTATTGCAGGTATTACAGCACCTCCAGGTAAAAGAATGGGACATGCCGGAGCTATTATTGCAGGAGGAACAGGAAGTGCCGAAGATAAGCTTGAAGCTCTACAAGGTGCCGGCGTAACTATCACTAGATCCCCTGCCGATATCGGTAAAACTATGTTAGATTTACTAAATAAAGGCTAAAGTTATTCAAGAGCAATTGCTGTCATTCCTACTAAGCCTTGTTGCGTGGAGACTGAAGGTCATCATTGCGAGGAAATTACGTAAGTAATTGACAAAGCAATTTCACAGGATGCTTGACAAGAGATATTGCCACGTCGCTTCGCTCCTTGCAATGATGATTTGGTATCCATGTAACAATGCTTTCACGGGAATAACATAAAAAGCATTTACTGGTCTACGCAACAATTCTTAAAAACTCTTATTATCCCTAATTTCTTTAACTATATTTAGTAATTGTAGGAAATCTATTAACCCAGGTATTAATTTTGAATCAATTATATATGCAGGTACTCCTTGAATTCTAAGACTTCTAGCTATTTTCATATTTTGAGTAATTAAATCTTTAATCTCATTGCTATCGGCAATTTCTTCAATTTCTGTAGCATTTAAGCCATTCTCAGTTAATAATTCTTTTATAGATTCCTTAGCAACATCTCTTATTTTTATTAATTCATCATGAACAGCTTTGAATTTACTTGGATTAACCTTATAAACGGCTAAAACTATTCTTGCAAGATATTCGGAAGCATCTCCAAGGATAGGAAGCGGTCGTAATACAACTTTAACTTTTAGATCGTTTTGCAATAATTCATTTATAGAAACATCGCCTTTTTTACAATAAGAACAATTGTAATCATAAAAAGCAATTATTGTTACATCACCGTCTTTATTTCCTATAACAGGAAAGCTTGTGCTATCTTCAATACCTAACTTATTATCTTTTAGATAGTTATTAACTTTAGTCTCATTTTCCTGTACTTTACGTTTTTGCAACCCTTCTATTGATTCTATTATTATTTCCGGAGTTTTAAGCAAATAATCTTTGATTATTTCTTGTACTCTTTCCTCTTCACATTTTCTTGCATCTTCGCTTTGTTTAACCTCAACGGAAACCGGATTTGTAGAATAAGTTTTCATTGTTTTGAAAACAAATAAAACTCCTATCACAACTACAAATATAACCAATATTTTACCTATAATATGCTGCATAAATACCTTTTTTAAAAATTTTATATCTTCCTAAAGTCTAAGTAATTCTATATGTCATTCCCGCTTTCGCGGGAATGACATAAAACGAACTATGTAATAAAGCCGGCTTGTCATCCAGTGCAAAGTCCATTACTTTTGTCTTATTAATCTGCTCTGATCTCTTTTCCAGTCTTTTTCTTTAATTGACTCTCTTTTATCATGTAATTTCTTACCTTTAGCAACACCAAGTGCAACTTTCACTTTATTTTTTTTATTAAAATACATAGAAAGAGCTACTAGCGTATAGCCTTTTATTCTAATTCTACCGATAATTTTCTTTATCTCTTTAGTATGCAACAATAATTTACGCGGTCTACGAGTAGCATGATTAAATCTATTCGCTTTTTCATATTCTGCAATATGGCAGTTATACAAAAATACCTCATGTCCGGTATCTGCCGCATGACTTTCTTCTATAGAAGCTTTGCCTTGACGCAGAGACTGTACTTCACTACCCTTTAATACAATACCCGCTTCTAATCTTTCTTCAATAAAATAATTAAAAAGAGCTTTCTTATTTTGTGCAATAACTTTCTTATATTCGGTCATATTTTTATAGATAGTGATGTTATGATGTTTTCAATTTGTTTTTTGGCACTATCGCTTGCTTCAGTTAATGGGGGTCTAATTTCATTTTCACATAAACCTAAATAATGTGCAGCATATTTTATCGGAATCGGATTAGATTCTACAAATAATGCTGTATATAAAGGTAGTAATTTCTGATGGATTTCTAATGCTCCTTTAGTATCGTTCTTATTCCATTTTTCTAATAGCTCTTTACATATATTAGGAACAATATTAGAGGCTACAGAAGTCCACCCTACCCCACCTTGAGCGTTAAAAGCTAAGACTACTTCATCATTACCGGTTAAAATATTGAAATCCTTTTTAACTGTTGCTCTGATCCGCAATGGACGTTCTAAATCTACACCACAATCTTTTAATGCTAAAATACGCGGTAGCTTGCTAAGTCTCAATATTGTCGCATCAGAAAAATCTACCCCGCTTCTAGTTGGAGCTGAATATAACATAATAGGTAGATTACACGCTTCATGCAATGCTTCAAAATGCTTATAAATCCCGTGTTGGGTAGGTTTGACATAAGATGGTGGACTAGCCATAAAACCATCTACGCCGATTTTTGTAGATTCCGCTGCAAGTGCTCTTGCATAAGTAGTATTATTTGATGAACACCCGCTTATTATAGGAATACACTTATTAACGATTTCTACGCTAGTTTGCAGTAATAATTTATATTCTTCAAAGCTTAAACTACTACTTTCTCCCGTTGAGCCTGCAATTAATACTGCATCAACTTCATGCTTTATTTGATGTTTTACAATTCTCTCTAAAGCATATAAGTCTAACTTATTATCTTTAAAAGGTGTTATAAGTGCGGTAATTAAACCTTTAAATATGTTATGCATGATTTTTTTGATTTTTATTGTTTAGCTTATTAAATCGTCATTGCGAGAAGAATTACGTAGTAATTCGACGAAGCAATCTCAGAAGTTTGTTATTATTTGATGAGATTGCCACGCAGTCTACGACTGCTCGCAATGACGACTCGGTATCCATACACAGGCAATACCTCCCTCGCAATGACGTTTCTTCTACTCCCTAACAACACGCCCATATTCTTCTTTCAAACGATCTGCAATTTTATGATCATCAAAAATAATCTTTTTATTGCCAAGATCTATAGAATCAATATTTTGTACCTCAATTGCCGTGCCTGTAACAAAACATCCGGTAAAATCCTCTATTTGCTCTAATTTTAAACGCTCTTCTTTTACTTCTAGACCTAAATCTTTTGCAATTTCAATAATAGTCTGTCTTGTTATACCGTTTAAAAACCTATCGGCAATTGGAGTATATAATATTTTATCTTTAACAAAGAAAATATTTGTTGTAGTGCATTCAGCAATATACCCTTCATAATCAAGTAATAATGCATCATCATAGCCAAGAGCCTTAGCTTCTTTTTTACTCGTTATTGCCATATTATATTGAGCGACGGATTTAGATTGTACCGGGGTACTATCAGGCATTGCTTTACGCCAGCGGCTTACATGCAAATTTATACCTTTCTCAAAAGACCTCGGCATAG
>NZ_JAQCNX010000045.1:0-3082 GCF_036857515.1 Candidatus Rickettsia tasmaniensis
AATCTACTAATTTAGATAAACTAGAAGTATGCATTAAGCCGAATTCTTTTGAAAGAGCTTTGTCTAATTTAATCGGTAACGCTATAAAATATGGAACTAAAATTAAGATATCCTCAAAAGATAATTCATCTACCGTAGCTATAATTATTGAGGATAACGGTCCCGGTATAGATGATACGGAAACACACCTTGTATTTAAACCGTTTTATAGATCAGATAAAGCAAGACAGCTTGATAATGCAAGTAACGTAGGACCCTATCGGCAATTGGAGTATATAATATTTTATCTTTAACAAAGAAAATATTTGTTGTAGTGCATTCAGCAATATACCCTTCATAATCAAGTAATAATGCATCATCATAGCCAAGAGCCTTAGCTTCTTTTTTACTCGTTATTGCCATATTATATTGAGCGACGGATTTAGATTGTACCGGGGTACTATCAGGCATTGCTTTACGCCAGCGGCTTACATGCAAATTTATACCTTTCTCAAAAGACCTCGGCATAGATGGAATACCGGCAATCAAAAGATTAGTAGATAAATACTGATTAGTGATATTTAGCGACTCGTCTCCGCACCAAATAAGCGGTCTTATATATGCATCCTTAATATTATTTTGTTTTATTACAAGTTCATGAGCTTTTATTATCTCGTCTACATTATAAGGTACTTTCAAACCTAATGCTTCTGCTGATTTTATTAATCTTGCCGTATGTTCTTTTAGTTTAAAAACTTTGCCGTTATAAGCTCTCTCACCCTCAAATACCGATCCTGAATAATGCAGGCTATGAGTCAAAACATGAATCCTTGCAAATTGATAAGGAACTAAATCACCGTTAATCCAAACATGCCAAAAAATTTGCTCTAGTTTTATCATTGTCATTAACCTATATTTATATTAAAGTATTGTCAATCGTCATGAGCTATACGGCCGTAGTTCTTATGTCATTCCTGCGAAAGCGGGAATCCAGTAGTATTTAACGTCATCCCGCGACTTGATCGCAGGATCTCAGAACACAGCCTGCTACATAAGATCCCGTGGTCAAGCCACGGGGTGACAATAGTGAAATACAATTTTTTTAAATTAAACGAGTATACATGCATACATACAAAGCACATATTTTAATCATTGATGATGATAGCAGAATATTAGCACTTTTAAAGCAATTTTTAAATAAAAATGCGTTTTTAGTATCAACGGCAAGCTCAGTCATAGAAGCTAAAAATCTATTAAAAACTTCTAATTATGATTTAATTATTTTAGATGTTATGTTACCTGAAATAACAGGGCTTGATTTTGCTACTACTATAAGGGATGCCGGTAATAATATTCCTATAGTTATGCTTACTGCTTTATCGGAAGCCGATGACCGTGTTAAAGGACTTGAAGCCGGTGCCTCTGATTATATAACTAAACCTTTTGAACCGAGAGAATTATTACTTCGGATAAATAACTTAATCAATAATTATAATAACTTTAAAAAAGAAGCGAATATAATTAAATTCGGCAATTATTTTTATAATTCTGATACAAAAGAATTTACCAAGAATAATCAAATTGTATCTCTTAGCTCTACTGAACAAAAATTACTTGAGATATTAATAAAAAATTCCGGTAAATCTACTAGTCGTTTTGAACTGTCAAAAATAATGGGAGGGCTTAGTATGCGTTCTATTGATGTACAAATTACAAGAATAAGAAGCAAAATAGAAGACAACCCAAAAGAGCCGAAATATTTAAAAACCGTGCGTAATGAGGGCTATACACTTTATATCTAAATTATTACAGCATATTTCAAAGAGCTTCAGACAAGATAAATTTAAAAGCGAGCCTGCACAGCGTATAAAAATACGTGAGCACAGACGAGTCTTGAAAAATTCGCTTGTATCAAGCTCTTTGAAATATGCTTTACCGAGAACATTATTTGTACGGTTTATGTTTATTATAATCATTCCGATTTTAATAGGACAAATCGTTGCTATATTTTTGTTTTACGATCGTCATTGGTATAATGTTTCATATTATACTAGTACTATTATTATCAATGAAATAGAATCATTGATTAAAGAACATAGAAATAATTCAAGAGAGATAACCCATTTATCGGAAAATTATCTTAATTTATCTTATCAGTTTCAGCTTAATAAAAAGTTATCTATAAAACAGCCTAAATTAGGTGAACCTTTAACTATATTTAAAAATATTTTAGCTACAAAAATCCATGAAAAAAATATAGTTAAACTAAATAAGGAAAATAAAATTGAAGTATTTTTAGAATTAAAAGATGGAGTATTATATATTACTTTTCCTGCAAAGTTACTACTTAATCCTACAGTATATATATTTGTTTTATGGATTATATCTTTAACTGTTATATTACTTTCTGTTTCTATTATTTTCTCCAAAAATCAAATTAAATCAATACTCACTCTTGCGGATAGCATGGATAAATTTGGTCGAGGTGTTTTAAAAGGCAAAAATTTTAAACCTTCAGGAGCCCTAGAAATAAGAAAAGCAGGGCTTGCTTTTTTAAAAATGAAAGCTCGTATTGAAAAACAAATTACTAAAAAAACCACTATGCTTGCTATGATTTCTCATGACCTTAGAACTCCTTTAACAAGAATGAAGCTACAACTTGAATTGATGGAAGAAAGCGAAGAAATCGAAGGGTTAAAACAAGATATATTAACTATGCAGCAAATGATAAATTCTTATTTAGATTTTGCTAAAGGTGAAAGTACAGAAGAATTTGAAGACATTTTATTATTACCTTGGATGGAACGTTTTTTTAACAAATGGTCACATGTAAATATTGAATTTATAAAATCTACTAATTTAGATAAACTAGAAGTATGCATTAAGCCGAATTCTTTTGAAAGAGCTTTGTCTAATTTAATCGGTAACGCTATAAAATATGGAACTAAAATTAAGATATCCTCAAAAGATAATTCATCTACCGTAGCTATAATTATTGAGGATAACGGTCCCGGTATAGATGATACGGAAACACACCTTGTATTTAAACCGTTTTATAGATCAGATAAAGCAAGACAGCTTGATAATGCAAGTAACGTAGGAC
>NZ_JAQCNX010000084.1:0-509 GCF_036857515.1 Candidatus Rickettsia tasmaniensis
CCCGATAGAAAAGTACCTCTAATTTTAAATGTCCACGGCGGTCCGTGGGTACGTGATAGCTGGGGATACAATCCTGAGCATCAGTGGCTTGCAAATCGTGGTTACGCAGTTTTAAGTATAAATTACCGTGGTTCTACCGGTTTTGGGAAAGATTTCTTAAACGCTGGTAATTTAGAATATGCCGGTAAAATGCACACCGATTTAATTGATGGTGTTAACTGGGCTATTAAGAATAATATAGTTGATGCTGACAAATTGGCTTATTTACAGTTCATCCCACAAAGCAAACTCCGCAAGCAGTCTCTATAGATTATGATAGAGTCTCATATAAAATATTAGATAAAGATATTGAAGATGATATTAAATATTTGCAATCTATTGATCGCGGTGATTTAATTATTAATAGTAGGACGCTAGACGATAAAACTTGGATCGTTGCTTATATGGCTGATAATGCACCGGTGAAATATTATAAATATGATAGGGCAAATAAAAAAGCTGAGTTTTTA
>NZ_JAQCNX010000026.1:0-25239 GCF_036857515.1 Candidatus Rickettsia tasmaniensis
TAATTCACAAATTCGGATTTACCCCGCTTCTTTAACTAAGCTAATGACTCTATACTTAATGTTTGAAGCAATTGAAGCCGGTAAGTTACCTTTAGATAAAAAATTACTTGTATCAGCAAAAGCTTCAAAAATGCCGCCTTGTAAGCTGGGTTTAAAAGCAGGGGAAACTATAACCGTTCGAGAGGCAATTAATGGATTAATTATAAAATCTGCTAATGATGCTGCTGTAACGGTTGCTGAGGGCATGAAAGGTTCAGAGAAAGCTTTTGCTCATTTAATGAATGTTAAAGCTAAACAGCTCGGTATGAAGAATACCTATTTTAAAAATGCTTCAGGTTGGCATGACCCATTGCAGCAAACTACCGCAAGAGATATGGCTAAACTTGCTATGGCTTTGAAGAGAGATTATCCTAAATTTTATCCGTTATTTGCTAAAACCAGCTTTGTATTTCGTGGAAACGTAGTAAACGGACATAATAGGGTTACTAAAAATTATCAAGGTGCAGAAGGGATGAAAACAGGTTTTCATACACCGGCAGGTTATAATTTAGTAACTACTGCTTCTAGGAACGGTAAATCATTGATTGCCGTTGTTACAGGCGGTAAAAGTGCCGCATCTCGTGATCAAAAGATGATGGGGCTGCTAGATCGGCATTTTAATATTAAGCCTATAGTCCCTAAACCTTCAATCAAGCTTGCCTCTCATAATAAATCTACTACAAAAGCTAAATCAAAAATAATAAAGAAAAAGAATATACGTAGTTGATATGTATCGTCATTGCGAGACCACAAAGTGGTCGTGGCAATTTCATGAGGTAATACAAAAACTCCTGAGATTGCTTCGTCGAAACTTAAGTTGCTCCTCGCAATGACGTTAAAAATCGAGCCATGCAACAACGCCTACGACTACTGACGATTTAATATTCACACATCTTTTAAGGATTTACTGCCAATTTATACTTTAAATTTACAAGTTTTATATGACAATTAACGCTACATTTATTGTTTTTTGTAACTTTAGTAGATGAAGATTTTTTAGAGTTTTTAGCTAAAGTTTTACTTTGTGGTTTTTTTAGATTAATATTTTTTAGAAATTTCTCAGTTTCATTAGGTAAATATTCTATTTTTACTTTAGTTATACCTTGATTTTTAAATGCTAAAATTTCAGCCGCTTTTTGAGAAACATCTATTATACGATTTTTCTTAAAAGGACCTCTATCATTAACCATTAAAATTACTGCTTTATTATTGGCTTTGTTGGTAACTTTAACTAAGCAAGGGAGCGGAAGAGTTTTATGTGCAGCAGTTAATAAATTTCTATTAAATCTATCGCCGTTAGCTGTTTTTTTACCGTGAAAACCGTCTTTACGTCCACCGTACCATGAGGCATAACCTGTTTCGGTAAAAGATTTAGGGTTGTGAGGTTTGTAAGTCTTCCCTTTTATTTTGTAATTTTTACCGACTTTATAATGTCCTTTATAAGTTAGATTATAAGGATCATCTTTTGATAATTCTTTGTAAGAATATTTGTGGGAATAAGGTAATCTTTTTGAGGTATTACAACCGCTTAGACCAAAACAAAAAATTAACAAAAGTAATAAACCCTTTGCATAACTTGCTCCTAAAGGTAATTTGTATACCTTTGATACTTCAAGATTTGGTACGTCAAATTTCGGGATTCGCCTGTGTTCACGTATTTTTATACGCTGTGCAGGCTCACCACTTATTTGATTTTCAACTTTTGAAATATCTGCGGTATACGTCAATCCGGTACTCGCATCCTCACGTACTAAAGTGTACGCTGCGGTGCTACGTGCCGTGTTTCTTTCAAATTTTTCTTTATTAGCTTCGTTCTGCAAGAGGTCTAATTTGAATTTATGATTCTTCACTATTATCATTATTTGTGTTAAAGTTATTCATTATTTTAGCGTAACACACAACTTTTTCAACACCTTTTATTTTTGATGCAATAGAAGCAAGCTTTTCTAGCTCTTCTTCTGATCTTGCAACTCCAAATAAATAAACAATATTATCTATAGTTAGAATAGTATAATTAGCAAATTTAATGTCTTTTTTGACTAAATTTTTAGCTTTAATTTGCGTGGTTATAATACTATCTTTAGTATATTGGGCTAAGTCAAAATGATTACTGTTTTTATTTACTTTCAACTCATTAATAACTTCTTTTACGCTTTTTTGATTCCAAGCAATTTCTACGGCTTTTAACGCATCAGATTCTTTTTGAATATTTCCTGTTAATAATACTCTTCCTTGTGATACTTCAACCTTTATTTTAGTACCTAAATCTCTAAAATTATTTTTTACTAAATCAGCTTTAATGCTGGCAGAAATCCTTGAATCATTTAATGTTTCAGACATTGGTTGATCTTTTGAAGCAACAATGCCGGTAGTGGTTGCTGCGGTAAAAATAGCAGGTAAACAAGCAGATAGACTAAAAGAAAGAGCTATAAAAATTAGAACTCGTAATATCATAACAATAGTACCCTACGATTTTTAAAAAGATTGTATTTGTTCAAGAATTAACTGTTTGTTTATTATAATACCGGACAATTTTTAAAAAGCCATCGGTGTTACCTCTGTGAAAGCAGGGATCCAGCTTAAAATACTAATATTATTAGTATTTTAAATTGTTTGTATGAACCCCGTGGTCCCAAGCCACGGGGTGACACAGTGGATTTTACCGGTCCATGCAACAAAGCCTACGTGGTAATGACATAAAGTAAAAATAGTAAGGTATTATATATCATATCTTACTATCCGGTAATTTATTCTTTAATAAAAGAGGTAATTGCAGTAAAATAAATATAAAAGTAATAGGTATTACACCGAATACTTTGAATTTTACCCATGTTTCATCTGAGCAATTACGCCAAACTACTTCATTAACTACAGCCATAAAAAAGAAAAAAGTCGCTGTTCTATAGCTTAAGGTTATCCAACTTTCTTCTTTAAGACGTACTATACTCTCTAAAGCATATTTGATAAAAGGATTTTTTCTTATACCGCTCATGAGAAATATTATTCCAAAAATAACATATAATATAGTAGGTTTGATTTTTATATACATTGAATCGCCGCTAATTAAAGTAATGCTTCCCGAAACTAATAAAATAGTTGTAGAAATAATAGAAAGCTTGGATACTTTCTTATCTATAATATAACAAAGGGTAATACAAATAACAGAGGTAATAAGCATATAAAGAGTAGCGTGTTGTATACCGCCTCCATAAAAAAAGCCTGCAAAAAATGCTATTACCGGACCAATTTCTGATAAAAGTTTTAACATATTTAATTTAATTGTTCTCTTTGATAAAATTAATTTGATTCATTTTTTTGTACTGATATTAAGTTATTTTTGGAATATCTTAATTTTATTTGTATGACAATATTTATCAGTAATATAGTAGTAAAATAAGCCAGTACTTGTAGCCCGTTAGGTCTTGCAATATAACCGGTAACAATATGTAAGATTTTACCTATCATACTTCTATCTGCTACTAACCATGAACTATCCCAAAGTTGATCGGATAAAAACATAACTAGACCGGAAGAGGTTAAAATACCTGCAGCACTTGCTGCAAATCCGCCTGCTATTAGCATTAATAATACGGTAGAGATTTTAAAAATATATTTTTGATTAGCAATCTTAATGAAACCGAAATATATTACTAAACCAAGTAAGAAGCCACTTGTAGCACCTATTATCACTCCTTGCAAGTAAATACTGCTTGATATTGTTTCAACTGAAGATATACTATATACTAAAATAATAATTTCTGCACCTTCTCGTAATATAGTAGTGGCAACTAAAAAAAACAACATGAAATAACTGGCATTACCTTCATGAATTTTTACTGATAAGTCGTTTATATGTTGCTTTACTTTTATACCGTAACCTTGCATCCATATTATTGTCCAGCTAATCAGAATTGTTATTAGTATCATAATTCCGGAATCGAATAACTCGTCGCCTATTCCGCCAAAAGATAAAGATAATTTACGTGTAAAAAATGCAAAAATTGAAGCAAATACTACTCCAAGCATGACTCCAGCAATAATATAAAGACGAGATTTTTCTATTTGTTTTGTTACGACAAGTATTACACCAAGTAATAAGGATATTTCTAAACATTCACGAAACACTACTAAAGCAATTTTAAACATATTTTTTATCTAATCATTAACAATTATAAAACCCTGAGCCGTATCTTGATGAAAATCTCCAAAAAATTCATATTTTCCGGACTTGAGAGGTGCAAGTATAATATGTATTGACTCATTTGGCATAACTATTTTTTCACGATGTAAATCATGACTTTCAAACTCTTCTACCGTATCATCTTCATTATGAACAATTAACCTTATCTTAGTCGATTTTGGTACTTCAACTATATTCGGAACAAATTTATGATCTTGTATAGCTATCTTTACTTCTAATATATTATCGTTTGTTTTATTATCGGAACTCTTACTTGTAGAGATATAAATAATTACTGCTAAAAATATTAAACCTACTAATATAATAATATTTTTGTTTTTTTTAATAATTTCCATACTATAATTAAAGTTTAAAGTAAGATGCTTATATACTCGTTTAATTTGAGTTTTAAATTTTTAATAATTACAAAATTTATCCTGCAATTTTTATTAATGCTATAAGATATACAATTATTATCATTATGACAAGGATAGATAATAAAATATAATTTTTTTGTCTTTGAATTTTATTTTGTTTCATATTTATTTAATTTTGTTTAAAGTCTCCTAGTTCAAGCAAAAGATATTCATTTATCGGTAACGATTCATGAGAAAGAATTTTATTTATGTTAGAACCTAAAGTTTTAAATGTTTTGCCTTCAGCAATAACACTGCGTGTTCCAACCGTTACTTTACCTTGCAAGGCGTAAGAAAAAATTAAAGGATACGTAATATCGCCGATTTTCATATCTATTTGTTGTCCTTTTGCTTTTGAATCATATAGTATTTTACCGTTTGATAAGCGAGTAATTTTAGCATTAAAGCTTACTTTTTCACCACATAATAAAGGAACACGATAAGCTATCTCATCGTCATAAATTTTAACTTCATTACTTTTAACAAAATTTTGCGGTAATATGGATTTTAAAATTACATTAACTTTATAATTATAAGCACCATCGAAGATAATATTATTACTATTATTAACGGCATATTTTGCCGGAATAATAGCTTCTCGTGCTTCTCCTACCATCATACCGATTATTACATTATCTAAGCCAAGCATTACAGGAGCAGAGCCTAAAGTAAAAGTCTTAGTATCTTCAGATATTAAAGTATTGTTCATATCTGATATTTGATAAAATACGGTAACTACATGTCCGCAAGAAGCGGGACCGATATTACCGCTACCGAGCGTATTAATTTTGAACAGTGTTTTTACTAAATCCTTACGTACTTCAATAGTGTAATTATTAGGATTGATAGGTCCATTTAACGGTTGTAAAATATTTTCAAAAAATGCTTTCCCTTCTTCGGTTTTAAGAGCATTTATTACTATTTTTGAAACCGTACGTTCAAATAAGTTACCGTTTAATGAAATAGGGGGTTCATTATTTATACTAGTTTGGTTTTCATCGGTAGATGAATTATTTGAAGCCGTTTGCTCTACAGTTGTAGGATTATTGTTGTCGGGAGATATTTTTAACTTTACTATATTGTAAAGTATTAGAATTACAATTATTAAAGATAAAAATTTTTGCATATATATAATATTTTAGTATAACAAAGTTTACTATAACAATCAATTACTTAATAATCAAATGAGAATAAAAATAATTTGATTAATAAAAATAATTAATTTAAATTTAGATGCAGAATTTTATAAATATAGTGGTGAAAAGTGAAAAAATTTATATTTTGTTTTTTATGTTTATGGACATTAAACATATTTGCTGCTTCTAAAACTTACCCTAATAAGCTTAATCATTGTAAAATTACTAGAAATATATTTAATGATTATGAACCGAAAGTTTTTGAAACTACTAATAATTTATTACGTAGAACAGGAAGATTATCAAAATTTTACGGTGAAAGGATATTAATTAAAGGAAAAGTATTAGATCAAAATTGCGTGCCGGTTGCGGATGCTAAAGTTTATTTATGGCAAGCAGGAAGCGGAGGTAAATATCCTTACGAACCTTTAAAAACTAGAGTTGATAAAAGAAGATTTACAAGTAAAAGCGATTCAAGTTTTACCGGTTCCGGTATTGCTACTACTAATAATAAAGGAGAATATTACTTTATTAGCATGTTGCCTTATAAATCTTCTCGTTATTTGAGAAGTGCAAATATAAGAATAGAGCATCCTAGTCTTACTACTCTCGAAACACGCTTAGACTTATCTGATCAAAATATGTGTGATAATGAGTGCGGTGAAGTAAATCCGATATTGATCGAACCGCAAGAAAATATGTCGTCTTATTGTTTTGACTTAGTTTTGCAAGGTACGACGCTTAAGAGGTATTGATACAGTACGTCATTGCGAGGAAAATTACGAAGTAATTTGACGAAGCAATCTCAGGATATTTGACGAGATTGCCATACAGTCTACGATTGCTCGCAATGACGTTTTGCCTCTTTCTGCGGTGCTTCTAAAGGCTTTTTTATACCACAACTACATAATGTAAGTGCTAATACGAATAAATAAAATGTCTTCATTACTATAAATTATTATATGACCTTAAGAAATTATAATAAATATCTTATATATATTATAGTATTTTTATTATCTATAATAATTTTTATTCCTAAAATTCATGCTAAGCTCTATGAGAAGCCTAAGGATAAATTAGCATTTTTAAGAGGTTCAAGCGTTCCTGATAATATAATTTTTTTTGATGAAGAAAAAAATCAATATTCTCTTGATCAGTTTGAAGGAAAAACTATATTGTTAGTGTTTTGGGCTACTTGGAGTGCTCCTTGTGTCAAAGAAATGCCTGATCTTGATATGTTGCAAAAAGATTTTAGGAAATTACCTTTTTCAGTAATTCCGATTTCAGAAGATTATCAAGACATAAAAGTTGTGAAAGAATATTTTAAAAGCTATCATATAAGATATTTGCCGATTTATCATGATTATAGAAATGAATTATTTAAAGCCTTAGGGGTTGTTAGTTTACCGACTAGTATATTAATAGACCCAAACGGCAAAATAGTAACTAGCTTTGTCGGCAATACAAATTGGTATGACGAAAAAGTTAGAGATACTATTTTAGCTGCCATTCCTGGAAATTATCCTGAACCTAAAAATAGTTATAACGAGCAATCTCTGAATAAACCGGCTAAGCCTTTGCCGCCAATAAAAAAGGATGCTATAGTAACTCCAAGTAAATAGACGAAGTGTAATTTGGAAAAGAGCAGGGAGTGTATACTTAATAGGTGAGTACCGCAGATCTTATAAGACGACATAGCCAATTTTTCAAATTAAACGAGTATATTAAATTAAAAGTGAGTAAAATTAATGAATGAAGTAAATAAATCAACTATGGCGAATGCTGAATTTGATCAGATAATAACCAAACGGCAGATAAGTAAATTAGATCAATTATTTGCTTCGGTTTTTGGTAATTCTAAAGAGGTGATTGCCGTTTTACGCCTTAGCGGTGTTATCGGTAAAGTAAGTACTATGCAATCGGGACTTACGTTAGAATCATTAAATGAACTAATAGAAAAAGCTTTTAAAATAAAGAAATTAAAAGCATTATGTTTAATTATTAATTCTTCCGGCGGTTCTCCGGTACAATCTGAACTTATTGCAAAACGTATTCGTGACCTTGCTAAAGAAAATAAGATAAGAATTTATAGTTTTATTGAAGATATGGCGGCTTCAGGCGGATATTGGCTTGCTTGTAGTGGTGACCGGATATATGCTTTGCCAAGTTCGGTTATCGGTAGTATCGGAGTAGTATCAAGCGGATTCGGTTTTCATGAAGCGATTAATAAACTTGGGATAGAGAGAAGAGTCTATACGGAAGGCAAGAATAAATCAGTATTGGATCCGTTTAAACCTATTAATAAAGATGATCTTAAAATTATCAAAGATTTGCAAAAGCAGGTTTATGAACATTTTATAGAATATGTAAAAACAAGAAGAGCAGGGAAGTTAACTCAGCAAGACGAAATTTTATTTAACGGTGAATTTTGGGCAGGGCAAACGGCGCTTGATTACGGCTTAATTGACGGCATAGGTGATATGTATAGCGTAATGAAAGAAAAATTCGGTGATAATATTAAGTTTCAATATCTGTGTGCTAAGCAACCTTGGCTTAAAAAGAAACTTGGTATGGGAAGTAAGATATTAACCGATAATCTTGCTAATTCTTTAATTGATGCGGTAGAAAATAAAATTATTAACGATAAATTTGATATGAAATAATATGACAATAACACAAGTTAAAATTAAAAAACTAGAAAATTTTTCCGGCAGTCTGCCGGAATATGCTACAGAGCATAGTGCGGGGATGGATTTAATAGCTGCAAACGAGCAACCTATAACAATAAAAACAGGCGCAATACAGCTAATTCCAACAGGTATCGCTATAGCACTACCGGATTCGTTTGAAGCCCAAATAAGACCCCGTTCGGGTCTTGCCGTTAAACACGGTATCACGGTTGCTAATTCACCCGGTACTATTGATGCAGATTATCGAGGTGAAATAAAGGTCATTCTTATTAATCTCGGTAAAGAAGATTTCATTATAGAAAAAGGCATGCGAATTGCACAGATGATAATCGCAAAGTACGACCGTATATTATGGGAAGAAAGTAGTAGTCTTATGGAAACGATGCGTGGTAGCGGTGGCTTTGGTTCTACGGGTGTTTAGTTGGTCTCTATGTCATTCCCGCGTAGGCGGGAATCCAGAAAAAATAACCTTAATATTGATACAAAAATTACATATTAGGTAAAAATAAACCTATAAAAATAAGTTTTTTATAGGTTTTACTGGGTTCCTGCTTTTGTGGGAATGACATAAACGAGCCATGCAACAACGCTTTTAGTAGCTCGTAATGACTATTAGGTATCCACGCAACAAATCATAAAACTTATGAAAATCACAATAAAATTATTAACTTCTATATTCTTGTTATTAGCTTTGAAAATAAATGCTCATTCTGATTCTGTAGATAATGTTAAGCAAGTTTTTACCTATATCGATCAAAAAAATTGGTCACAAGCTGAAGATTTAGCTCTAGAAGTAAATAATAAAATTTTAACAAAAATTGTACTTTCTCAGAAATATTTAGATAATAAATATTCAGATAATAGTTTTGAACATGTAATAAGGTTTTTATGCAATAACCCGGATTGGCCTCAAAATAAGCTGCTTGAAGAAAGAGCGGAAGAATATCTAAATAATAATACAAATAAAAAAGTAATTTTTGATTGGTTTAGTAAACATCCTCCTCTTACCGGCAAAGGTTATAAATTTTATGCGGCAGCTGCAAGTAGTTTAATCAAAGATCAGAAGATATTACTACCTATTATTAAAGGGGCTTGGGTATACGCCAATTTCACTCCTGAAGAAGAAAATGCATATTACAATAAGTGGCATAAATATTTAACTGTAAGTGATCATTTAGAGCGAATAGAAGAACATTTATGGAAAAATGATATTAGATCTGCTGAGCAATCCCTGAAATATGTAGATCAAGGTTACCGTAATTCTTTTAAAGTCCAAATTGCGATTATAGGTAAATCGCCAAATGCTGAAAAGCTTTTTAAAAGTATTCCTGAAAAATACTATACTTCCGGCTTATTATATCGTTATCTAGATTTTAAAAAAATGCAAAAGCCGACAAAGGAAATTATTACTTTGTTTAAGAAAGCTAAAAATAACCGTAAACATTTTGCTAAATGGTGTCGTATTCAGTCCTATTATGCTCGTGAATTCATCGATTACAAAGATTTTGCTAATAGCTATAGAATGGCAACGCTTCCTTTTGCTACTTGTCCTGAAACTATAAGGGAGCAGGAGTGGCTTGCGGGCTGGCTTTCTTTAAGTTTTTTAAAAAAGCCTGATCAAGCATTAGTACATTTTAATAAGTTTATTAAAGTTGTTAAGACTCCGATTAGTTTGGCACGTGGGTTTTATTGGCTCGGTCGTACTTATGCAGCAAAAGGCGATAAGCAAACGGCTAGAAAATTTTACGAGCAGGCAGCTAAATATTCTTTTACCTTTTATGGGCAGGCAGCAAATATTGAATTAAATAGGACAAAGTTAGTTTTACCTCCTATTCCCGTAATAACTTCTGAAGAAAGGAAAATTATAGAAAATAAAGAGATTATTAAAGCAATAAGGTTATTGGTTAAATATAATAAAAACTACTTAGCCCTGATATATTCCAAAGCAGCAATGAAAAACACTAAAAATTCTGCAGAAATTCAAATAATTGCGAATATTATTAAAGCAAATAATAATACTAATCATATGGTTGAGGTGGCAAAAATTGCCGCCCAAAATAATGCTTTTATTCTGGATTGTGCTTTTCCAACTCCTTATAATCTAGTAGGTTTGCCTATCCCACCTCATTTAACTTATGGAATAATTAGACAAGAATCGGTTTTTGATCATAAAGCAGTAAGTTATGCAAATGCTATGGGTCTCATGCAACTTATTAAAGGTACTGCTTGTGATACCGCAAGATCCATAAATGTTAAATGTAATGTAGCAGACTTAACTAGAAATCCGGTATATAATATTAAACTTGGTTCGCATCATTTCAAAAAATTATTAGATGATCATAAAGGTTCTTATATTCTATCCATTGCTTCTTACAATGCCGGAAGTCATAATGTAGTAAAATGGATAGATAGGTTTGGTAATCCAAGGGATATAAAAGATACAAGAAAAGTTATTGATTGGATAGAACTTATACCTTATCGAGAAACAAGAGATTACGTTCAAAGAGTACTTGAAAATGTTCAGATTTATCGGGTAATCTTAAATAAGAATAGTAGTTTGTACTTTAAGCGTGACTTACATGCTTGTGATATAGCAAAAAGTTAATTTTTATTAGTGTTTTATTTTGACATATAGTAATATGGTGGACACTAATTAAAAATATGAATTAAGGAGGAGAGTATGAAAAAATTAGAGCAACACTTTAAAAAACAGCGTAATGATACCGATATTCAAGTAAAGAAATATAAAAACGATCTTAATGTAATCGGCATTAGATATGACCATAAATTTGCACATGTTGAAGTTCCAAATCATGCTACCGGTGGGTTTGAATATTTTAAATGGGATTGGATGACAAGCACTACGGGTAGTCATTCAGAAATAGTACCAAGATTTAAGAAAATAGTAAGCACTTTAAAAGAAGCTAAAAGTAATCCAGCCCAGTATGAAAACTTAGTATCTAACTTGGATGCTAGTACTAAAAATGCACTTGAGGCTACTATTAAGAGTAATAATATTACTGTACCGACACAAGACACTAATAAGGTAATGTCAGAAATATTATCAGGAATGCAAACATGGCTAGATACAAAAAGTCATATCCCTATGGACCTTAAACAAAAATTCTTAGATTTAGGTTCTAATAATTTAGAACTATTCATAAAAGCTGCTTATAACAAATTTAACAATACGTGGATAGTTAAAGAGTTTTTTGATAATGCTGTAAAAACTGGAGAAGAAGGTAGAAAATATCTAGCCGATTGTGATTGTAGTTCAACTGACCAGCTATGGACAAGGCTTGTTGAACCTAAAATAGAAAACCTTAGAATAAGCAAAAATTCAACTGATAAATCTGAAGATAATGAAATATCAGAGGCTTCGGCGAATAAACTTGGAGAAAAAGTAAAGACTTTAGCACTATCTAATACTCATGAACTACCAGCACAAAAAGAAGCATTAAAGCTTGTATATGATATGAAGAAAGGTAATATAGATAAAGCAACTGTTGTTAAGAACATTAATTCTTTTGGTCAGGACGATACTTTATTAGGTTGGTTTGTAGAATATAGTGGCCTTACTATTGACCAAATCAAGGCTAAAGCAGTAGAGTTTACCGGTGATGATGATGCTTTTTATTTAGAATAGTTTCTTAAGGTTATTCTCATTTTCTATGTCATTTCTGTTCCCTTTTATGTCATCCCTAGCTAAAATGGGAATCCAGTGCTTGCCTCTGTCATAGCGTGGCTTGTCCACGGTATCTAGAAAAAATAAAATAAAGACTGGGTGCCGTGGTCAAGCCACGGCATGACATAGTAGGTTTACCTGTTCATATAACAATACCTATCAATTATATTCATGATTCTTAAAAATATATCTTTACTAATAATATTATTTTTTTCAATATCAACTTTTTCTGCTGGTCATAGTCTAAAAAATATCTCTATTACTGTTGTTGCTCCGGCAACAGGAGCGGATAATAAAACCTTGTCGGATTTAAAAAATATTAATGGACTAAATTTACAAATTTCTTCTAAGTGTTTTGCTAAAGGTAAGCTACCCTTTCTTGCAAGTGGCGATGAAGTAAGATTTAATTGCCTGCGGGATGCATTATTTGATGAGTCTGATAATATAGTATGGAGTTTACGAGGTGGTTATGGCTCTGCGAGAATAATTCCCGATTTACTAAAGCTATCAAAACCAAATAAAGAGAAATTCTTTATAGGATATAGCGATATAACGGCGTTACATCTTTTTCTATCACAAGAATGGGGCTGGAAAACTATTCACGGCAGCAATATAGCCGATCTCTTAAAGCCGGAACAAGATCAAGGTAATTTTACCAAGCTTGCTGAAATATTCAAAGGTAAAGTAAAGCAGGTTACTATAGATAATTTAGTGCCTCTTAACGATATAGCAAAATCAAGTGATCTTGTTAACGGCAAACTAACAGGCGGTAACTTAACTATGGTGCAGACTAGTATAGGAACGAGTTGGCAAATAAAGACTAAGGGCAAAATTCTTTTTTTAGAAGATGTGAATGTAGCTCCTTTTAGATTAGATCGTGAGCTTTTACACTTAAAGCAAGCAGGGTTACTTGAGGATGTTAAGGCTATAATATTTGGTTCATTTGGTAAAGATCTTGATGCCACAATGTTAGTGCTGCGTAATTTTGCAGATAGTTTAGATATACCGGTATTTAAAACAAATAGATTCGGTCATGAAAAAATTAACGATCCGATTATTTATAATACGAATAGTAAGATTATTAAAAGTAAAGAATTTAAGTTAGTGATGGGGTTGTAAGCACTATTGCGAGCAGTTGCTAAGCTGTCATTGCGAACGACTGAAAGCCTTGTTGCATGGTTTGTGTATGTCATTCCCGCGTAGGCGGGAATCCTAGGGTAAAGCGAGATAAATCGAGCTTTAAAAAAAGTTTTAAAGTACTGGATTCCCGCCTACGCGGGAATGACATCGAGTCTTAAGTTGACACCCATGCACCTGCGCAGGAATGACATAATTAGCCTATCGACTCAAATGCAAATAATCATTATACTTTGATAAATTCAAATTATAAGAAAAGAATTTATTTGTAATATAATGTTCAAGTAATTTTACTAATCCTGCTTTATGTCTATTTAAAGTCTTAATGCTTAAAGCTATTTCCGTTGTGTGCACATAAGGTTCGGTACTAGTTATTTTTACGTAGGCGATAGTAATGTTGTTATTCATAACTGGATTTCCACTTTCGCAGGAATGACACAAAAGGGGCTGGGGATGACATAAAAGGGACAGAGAATTAGATTTCGTAAATCCGTTTTCTAGTAACATCAAACTTTCTATGATAAGTTGCGGAGAGAGTCCAAGCTCTATTTCTTTCTTAGTCGGAATAGTACCGGTCTTATAATCTAGTATAGTTATATCGTTTGATTTACTTATTTCAATTCGGTCAGCTATACCGATTATTTTTATATCTTGACCTACAATATTTAGCCGTAACTCCCCTTTGGTTTCAAAATAGATTTCTTTGCAGTTTTTTCGGCGTTCTATATCAAATAAAATAAAAGCTTTGCTGAAGGCCGTGAGTTTTATTTGCCAAGTTTTTTTTGTGTAGCTTGGTAAAATAGTGCTATATAAAATATGATTACCGATATTTATTAAAGCATTTTGTTTATCAAGCAAATTTAAATTAATATATTGTTTGTCGTAATTTTTAGAATATTCCTCTAAAACTTTATGAATCAAATTACCGAAATCCGATATTTTAGGCTCCTCCCATATATGATCTTTTTTACGTAGTCCAAGAATTTTCTTAGCATAAAAACCGTATGGGTTTCTTATTAATGTTTCTATTTCGGTTACTGATAAGGTGGTCGGGAAAGAGGGGCTGTGGAGCTCAATACTCTTGTCACCCCGTGGCTTGACCACGGTATCCATATAATTACTGGACCCCGTGATCAAGTCATGGGGTGACACAGAACCTTTTTCTAGCTTCAAAAATAAATTACTCGGCACTGACAATTTCCCATCATATTTCTTAGCATTCAGTATAACTATTTGTTTATTTTGTAGAAATAAATTGAAGTAATCTGAATATAGAGTAGGGGCGATTTCATCGTAATCTATATTTAGTATCTGCAAGGCTTTCTTGCTAAGCCATGGGTGAGCTTTAGCACTAAGTGTCCAGTTTTCATTATTAAAATGCGGTAATATAATTAAGTCAAATTCACATAATGCTAAATCTTCAGGCCGTCCTATAATAATACTAGCAGCGTCGGTATTTTTGTAATATTTGATATTAGAAAATAAAAAAGAAAAAATTTTAGGAAAATCCTTTTTATCCGTTGAATTTATATATTTACTATATGCGGTTAAATTTGTTAAAAACTCAAGTAGTTCTGCTCCTCCTTCTTTTTCCCAAATAGTAGGCAAAAGTTTTTCAGTTATTTCTTTAGTTAAGGTTAGAATAGCTTGTATATTATGTGGAGTATCGGTAAATAAAATATCTATTAAGTTACGGCAATACTCTCTTATATCCTCATTATCAAATTGTAATTGCAATAAATATTTCGGTGAGGATATAAAACGGTTTTTATTAGATAGCATTAACTCTAACTGCTGCACAGTAGGGCAGTTAATTAAAGGATTTTTAAGTAATAAAAATAGAAGTTTTAAATCAAAATTATTACATAATATTTTAATAATGGAAGTTAGTAATTCACCTATATTAGTAAGTCTTAAGTCATTACCTAGTAGATCTTCATATTTATCTAAAAAATTACAATATACTCTTTTAAGCTTATTATTATTTGTAACGATTGCAATCCGTCTGTCTTTATTACGGCTACATATATAAGCTATTTGTTTAGTTTCTTCATAAATGTCATTAGGTTCATAATAAGATATACCATCGCTAATCTGCTTGGAGGCAGGATCATAGTGAATTATGTAATCCTTTAATTCTTCTTTAAATCTTTTTAAAAAAACATTAGGCTTGAATATTCCGGCGAGTATTACCTGCTTATGTCCCTTTTTTATTTTTATTATTTCTTCTTGTAATAGCTTTAATTTATAAACTGCTTTAGTTTGTTTTTGAGTAAACGATATTTCTTCTTGCCATCTTAAAAAGCAATATTCTAGAAATTTATAAATCTTTTGCCAATAGTTAGAATTGTTATAGACTTCAATTAATTTTATATCGATATTATTGATTATAAGATCATTAAACAATTTTCTTAAAAGTTCTGCAGTTTTTAATAATTCATTTTTATTAAAAGGTAATTCTCTATATTCGGTGATAATGGATGATAAAATAAGTAATTCTTCTATTTTAGATATATAATCCGAATCGGTTTTTTTTGAAATAAGAGAATTAAAAGGAATAATGATAGGTAATTTAATTTTATATTTATCGGTTAAAATCTTCTTTAATTCTAGGCATGAGAAATTATTAGGCAATATTATTTGAACTTCTGTACCTTTACCTAATTTATCAATGATATACTCAGCAAAACTTTTCAAAAAAGAATAATCAGCAGTCATAAATAATGTTTTTGACGATAATATAGCAGATCAAAGGTCCGAAATCTTATTTAAAATGATAATATAGTACAATAAATAATATTTGATTATTAGTTTCTTATTAAGTACCTTAAAATATATTAATTTAAATTTAATAAATAAGGTATCATATGAAAATTTTTATTATATTATTTACTATTATATTCTCTATAACATCAAGAGCTTATGCTAATAATTTAAACTCACATATAGCTTATTGTGATAATATACAAGTAGAACAACAAGAAGATTTGGTAATACAAAAATTGGTTAAACTATTTGTGACTGAAATGAATTGTATTATTAGCGGCTGTTTACAACAATGGGATGTGCAAGATAATCGGGTAAAATATTCAATTGCTTGGCAAGAACAATGCTTGGCAAGAACAATGTGGACCTGTAATTTATTGGTCAGTATCAACTAGAAGACAATGGTAGAGGTTCTACTTTCGTATATGAATGCTCTAAAAATTCCGTATGTTGTTGGCCGCTTGGATATGAATATAATAAAGCGTTTGTAATATGTTCATCTAATGATGTTAAAAACTAATATTTACTTACTAACTTTTACGAATTCTTTAAATAATTCTAAATCTACTCCATTATCGTTAAGATATTCAGGATGCCATTGAACGCCGATAACAAATTTATGTTTCGTTGATTCAATGGCTTCAATTATACCGTCTTCTGCTTTTGCAGATACGATAAGATCATTACCAAGTTGTTTAGCAGCCTGGTGATGAGTCGAATTAACCATAGTTTGTAGCTGATTATTAGCTATTTTAGCAAGTTTAGTATTTGCTTCTATATTAATTGCATGCGAAACGATGTTTTTAGGCGAAAGTTGTGTATGATTAATTACAGTTTCAATATAATCAGGAATATGTTTAATAAGCGTACCCTTAAAAATAACGTTTAATAACTGCATACCTCGGCATATTCCTAAAACCGGAATATCTCTCTCTAATGCTTTCTTTAAAACTAATATCTCAAAATTATCACGTTCTTCATTGGAAACTACTACATCTTCGGCGTATTCCGGCTCATAAAATTTAGGATGTATATCCTCATCACCGCCTGGCATTACAACACCATCAACAAGTTCCATAAGCTGATTTATTGTATCACTTTGATAAGGTAATAATAGCGGTACACCGTCGGTTGCAATAATCGCATCGGTATAGTTTCTTCGCAAGGCGTACCATGGAAAAGCAGCGTAAGTATATTTTGCACAATTTTGAGCTAAATCAGGTGTAACACCTATTATCGGTTTTTTATACATTTTATTATCGTTTTATTATTTTTCTGTCAGCTATGTCATTCTTCATAGTACTGGATAGTTCATAAAGGTCCCGTCATTGCAAGCCAGCATTTATGCTGACGTGGCAATCTCAGGAGTTTTTTTTATATTATCTTATGAGATTGCCGAGTCGTTGCTAACGCAACTCCTCGCAATGATGACTTGGCATCCACTCAGCAAAGCCACTATTACCCCTCAATATGCGGTGGTGTTTCAAAAGTATGGAACGGCGGTGGTGAGGTAAGTGTCCACTCTAATGTGTCTGCTCCTTCTCCCCAAGGATTGTTTGGACAATTTTTGCCGTATTTTAGCGTATAGAAAACGATAAATACAAAATAAAGGGCAGCAAACATAGAAATACCTGCTCCTATCGACGAAACCATATTCCAGCCGGCGAAAGCTTCAGGGTAGTCCGGTATTCTTCTTGGCATGCCCGCAAGACCTAAGAAATGCTGCGGGAAGAAAGTTAAATTAACGCCTATAAAGGTAATCCAAAAATGAATTTTGCCTAAAATGTCCGGATATTGTTTACCGGATATTTTGCCAAACCAATAATAAAAGCCTGCAAACGCCGTAAATAAAGCACCGAGCGACATCGTATAATGGAAATGTGCAACAACATAATATGTATCGTGTAGAACTCTATCAAGTGCCGAATTTGATAGGATTATGCCGGTTACGCCGCCGATCGTGAATAATATAATAAATCCTATCGAAAATAGCATAGGAGTTGGGAATGTAATCGAACCACCCCACATAGTCGCTATCCAGCTAAATATTTTAATACCCGTCGGAACTGCTATAATCATCGTTCCGGCAGTGAAATATATAAGTGCATTATAAGAAAGCCCAACAGTAAACATATGGTGAGCCCATACGATAAATCCAACAAAGCCTATTATCACCATAGCCCCGACCATACCTTGATAGCCGAATATAGGTTTGCGTGAAAAAGTTGAAATAACTTGACTTACTATACCAAAGCCTGGAAGTATTACGATATATACTTCAGGATGACCGAAAAACCAAAATAGATGCTGAAATAATACAGGATCACCGCCACCGTCAGGCTTAAAGAAAGTAGTTCCAAAATTACGATCTGTAAGTAGCATAGTAATAGCTCCACCAAGTACCGGCATAGCAAGAATTATTAGAAATGCGGTAACTAAAATAGACCAAACGAATAACGGCATCTTGAAAAGCCCCATTCCCGGAGCTCTCATATTAAAGATAGTAACGATTAAGTTAATTGATCCAAGGATTGACGATAGACCGGTTAAATGTAAACTGAAAATAGCCATATCAACGGCTGCACCGGGGTGACCGCTTAAATTACTTAAAGGAGGGTAGAGCGTCCAGCCCGTTCCCGGCCCACCGTCAACAAAAGCTGATCCCATAAGTAAAAGAAAAGCAGGAACTAGTAGCCAAAAACTGATATTGTTAAGGCGTGGAAACGCCATATCGGGAGCCCCTATTAACAGAGGTACGAAATAGTTACCAAAGCCACCGAACAAAGCCGGCATAATCATAAAGAATACCATAATAACCGCATGTGCTGTGATAAGCACGTTATATAGCTGGAAATCATGATTTAAGAAAGTGCCGCCGGGCATTGCAAGCTCTAACCTAAAAAGCAGTGAGAACAAACCTCCGACAATTCCGGCAAAAACGGCAAATATGATATACATAATGCCGATATCTTTGTGATTGGTAGAAAAAAGCCATCGCCTCCAACCGTGTGGGGTGTGGTGGTCATCGTGATAAATTTCGTTAGTAGTTATATCCATAATTATTATTCTGCCTGTTTTAATTTTTCGATATCTGCTCCAACAATTGCCGGAATATTCCGAGTGATTTTATCATAATCCCAATCCCACCATTTAATTTCAAGTAATTGCTCAACTATCTCATCAGGAAATCTATAGCGTACTATCTTTGCAGGATTACCGACAACAATACTATACTAGTACCCATAGCAATAGCACAAAATTTTCCTATAATCAATTTAACAAAATAAGCTCCTCTAACATTTTCATATTCATAATTTCTCAGGGTGATTAGCATCATTGTAATAAGTGTAATCTCCGACTATTATATTTGGATCCGACTATTATATTTGGATTTATGGATAAAATGTTTTAAAAATATCGTTTCTTTCGCTTGTTTAGGAAAAAGATGGGGATAAGGGTTGTTGTGGTTAGTCATATATTAAAAAATTTAAAATAATAGTTTTAGTTTATAAAATACTTTCGTTATAAATTACCATGCTTCTTTACCTGCTGAATCATCACTACTTAATAATTTCTTGATGTCGATTAGAATCGGTTATATCGTTTAGTAATTTATCTAGTTCAGATATTTTTGTATTATAATTTTCCATAGAACTTCTAAATATAATTAGTTAGCTGCCAATTTTGGCTTCTTGCCATTCATAGTAGTCTTATTCTTGCTTGCAATCCAATTGTCGAAATCCTCTTTACTTACTACTTCTATAGCAATCGGCATGAAGCCGTGATGGATGCCGCATAGTTCAGAGCATTGTCCGTAATATACGCCTTTTTTAGCTACTCTTGTCCAGGTTTCGTTTATTCTGCCTGGGACTGCGTCTATTTTAAACCCAAGTGATGGAACGGCAAAACTATGTATTACGTCACCTGCGGTAATGAGAAACCTTACGGTAGCATTTTCAGGGATAATGATTCGATTATCAACATCTAATAATCTTTTTTGGTTAGGTTTTAAATTCTCATCAGAAATCATTACGCTATCAAATTCTAAATTATCATGATCAGGATATATATAATGCCAATACCATTGATAACCTACTACTTTAATAGTTAAATCCGTTTCGGGTATTTTTTCGGCATGACGCAATATTTTAAAAGACGGCACTGCAATAATAACTAAAATTATTATAGGTATTACAGTCCAAATTATTTCTATTAAAACATTATGTGAAAATTTTGCCGGTACGGGATTATTTTTTGCATTAAATCTGATGCATACAAAGCCAAGTAATCCGGCAACAAATAAAACAATAGCTGTTGAGATATAAAGCAGAAAATTATGAAAATGATGTAATTCCTTCATAATCGGACTTGCCGGTGGCTGGAACGTTACTTGCCAAGGTAACGGCTCGGAAGCAAAGCAATTACTACTAACAATCAAAAAACAAATTAAAGCAATAGACATCTTTCCAAATTTCGCTTTTGGAGGTAATTTATAAGTCGATCCAGTACTCGAATCCTCACGTACGCTTTTGTACGCTGCGGTTCGAGGAGAAGTGTCTCCTTTAAATTCCTCTCTATAAGTTGGTTTGGAAAGATGTCTAATAATATTTATCATAGCACATATAAAGTTATTTATATTTAATATAAATGGATATACAGTTTTATTAAAGTAAAAATCGATAAATTTTTGTAAAAACTACATATTTTTAATAATATTTGAGCTAGAAAGTGTACCTATATTAGGATGTTGCAGTAAGTCAATAACTTACTATTACTTTCGCATTTATTAATTTTGCTTGAATTTATTTATTAACTGAGGATCGTGCTTTGTTACGGCGATTACAGAAGGACAAATATTTTGCACTAACCGAGCGTAATCATTAAAATCTTTTAGTTTAGGTAATATAAGTACTTTATCAACAAATGTGAAAGAACTTAAAATTTTTGCTCGTTGTAATTGATTATGGATAGGTTGACGTTTTTTATATTTAATAATTGTTTCATCCGGCTCTAAAGCAACGATTAAGTATTTACCGTGTTTTTTAGCTTTGCATAGAAATTCTATATGACCGTAATGTAATAAATCAAAACAACCGCCTACTAGATTTCACTATTTATAGGACAGTTTTTATTTAAAGAAATATTCTCATAATATTCTATTTTGGGTAACTTGACAGTATTATGGCTAGATGAGCAGGACATAAGATTTATAAAAATTAATAAAAATAGGAAAAGTCTAGGCATAATATTTATCTATATAAGTTAATGAAAATTAACTTATATTAAAAATTAAATTTTAATCAATAAAAAACTAATAAGACAGAAATAAAACAAAATTTTACAATTTTCTATTGTAATTTGTTTGTATATAGTTCATACTATTATTAGTAATGAAAAATTGATTCAAATAATCTTCAAAGCAATTTTAATGAATGATACCGCACTATCTTATGATTTTAATGGCATATTACCATCATCTTTTATTAGTGCACGTCTCAGGAAAATCCTCACCTCTGCCTCCTTATTATTATTTATAGGATTAGTTGTTTTTGTCTCTTTTGCCGTTAATAATTATGTTAACGACACTTTATCCATAACTTTAGTACAACCTGATAGTAGTGAAGAAGAAACAATTTCATTTAAAGAAGTAGTAGTAAAAAAAGGCGATACTATAAAGTCAATTTTGATAGAACAACATATCCCTAAAAATGAAATAGACAAAATTGTAAGTTTAATAAAAGAGGGAAAATTATCTTCTGCTCTTAAAATAGGGCAGCAAATTACTTTTGAATATGAAACAAAAATTACCGAAAACGAGGATGAAGATTTAACCTCAGAGGTAGCATTGTTAAATAAAATCGTTATAATTATCGATAAGCTAAAAACTATTGAAGTAATTAGAGAAGGTGATAATTTTAAAGTTGAAGAAATTGTAGTACCTTTAAGTAAAAAAGTTGCTAAATCGTCGGTAAGTATTGAAGCAAATTTTATGTCAGCTCTTAAAAAACTGGGCTTATCGGATAACAGTATAATAGAGCTGATTAATGCTTATGCTTATCAAATCGATTTTCAGCGTCAAATAAAAAGCGGTGATACTGCAACCGTAATAACGGAAAAATACGTAACGGAAGACGGTAAATTTTCCCACCACGGTAAAATTCTATATGTTTCATTAAATCTTTCAGGGAAAGAATATAATATATATCGTTATTCTCATGACAATAACGCAAATAATCATGCATTTTTTTCCGAAGACGGTAAAAGCGTAAAAAGAAGCTTACTTAAAACTCCACTAAAAGTTATAAAAGTTTCTTCACATTACGGTAATAGAAAGCATCCGATACTCGGTTATGCTAAAATGCATAAGGGGGTTGACTTTGCAGCTCCAACCGGTACGCCTATATATTCCGCAGGAAACGGAGTTATAACAGAAATAGGTTGGAAGTCGGGTTATGGAAAATTTATTCAGGTAAAACATAGCGGTATGCTATCTACTGCTTATGCGCATGCTTCAAATTTTGCAAAAAATTTAAAAGTGGGAAGTATCGTAAAACAAGGACAAATCATCGCGTATGTCGGAAGTACCGGTAGAGCTACAGCTCCACATTTACATTATGAAGTTAAAATGAATGGCAAACATGTTAATCCTATGTCAGTTAAAACAACACCGGGTATAGAATTAAACGGAAAAAATTTAGAGAAATTTAAACAATTTAAAACAGAAATAAAAACTTTAAGTGTTAAGCTTGATAAGGAATTGCAAGCTGATAAAGCAGCCACAGTTTCATTGTAGAGTGAATCCTTGTCATACCGTAATCAACTTGGGGTGTTGTACGACTCTTATGTCATTCCCGCGAAAGCGGGGATCTAGTAAAATCTATAAAAAACTTGTTTTTTATAGGTTTATTTTATCAAATATATAATTTTGTATTAATATTAAGGTTGTTTTTTTCTGGATTCCCGCTTTCGCGGGAATGACATTTACAATTATGCTCCCACCACTAAAAAAACTATATCTCACATTTGCTCGTAGTAGTCGTATAATCATAACCTTAGTGATTATTGATCAGTTAAGTAAATGGTGGTTTATTGATAATTTGAGATGGAAGCCGGGCTTAATGCTTAAGGTTACTTCTTTCTTAAATATGGTTTATACTTGGAATTACGGTATTAGCTTTGGTCTAATGCATGAATATTATCAATATAGCAATGCTATTTTCTTAATAACGAACACGATTATTGTCTGTTATTTATATTATTTGATGATACGTTCAAAAACGATCGGAAGCTTTGCCGGTTATAGCTTTGTAATCGGCGGAGCTGTTGGTAATCTAATTGATAGATTTTTTAGAGGAGCAGTTTTTGACTTCATCCATTTTCATTATCAGAATTATAGCTTCCCCGTATTTAATTTAGCTGATTGCTTTATTACAATAGGAGTAATTATCTTAATAGAAGATTATTATAGTACTAAAAAAATTATTGAAGAAAAGGCTAAAGGGAATTATGATAATGTTCAAATTGAAGCTATGGCTGAAAAAATTCGTAATACCGATAAGGGTGGTAACGATAAAATAGACTCCTTGCAAAATTAAACTTATAGAGAGGAATTTGAAGGAAACACGGAACGCAGAACCGTAGCGTAGTAGACCTACGTGAGGATTCGAGGACCGGATTGACGTACAAATTACCTCTAGAAGTTCATTTTGCAAGGAGTCTAATATAATTTTAATTTATAGGTGTTTAAGTGAAAAAGATTTTTTTATTATTTACTGTTTTATTAATTACTTCTGCTTGTAGTAAAAAGTTAAAAGAAACCGTAGGTATATCAACAGCTGGACCTAATGAGTATCAAGTACAGCGTGCTAAAGCACTAGAAGTTCCGCCTCATTATTATTTACCTGATCCTGGGCATAGCAAAACAACTTACAGTAATGTAAAAGGACAAGGTGAATTTAATGAAGGTGAACAAGCATTAATGCAGGACATGAAGTAGTATACTCGATCAACTTCAAAAATTGGCTACGTCGTTTTACAAGATTTGCGGTGCTCACGTATTAAGTATACGCTCCGCTCCTCGACTTATAAACTCCTTGCTCTTTTTGAAGTTGATCTTCATATACCTGTTCTTGAATACTAAGACTGCAATGTTCTTTCAAATTAATTCATGAATTCTCATACAAAACAAAAAATAGGTGTTTTTGGGCTTGGTAAAACCGGTATATCGGTTTACGAGGAATTGCAAAATAAATATGATGTAATTGTTTATGATGATTTAAAAGCAAATAGAGATATATTTGAAGAATTATATAGTAGAACCGCTATCGCTGCTTTATCTGATTCAAGATGGCAAAATTTAGATACAATTGTCTTAAGTCCTGGAATTCCTTTAACGCATGAGATAGTCAATATTGCAAAAAATTTTAATATTCCAATCACTTCCGATATAGACTTATTATTTGCAAAATCAAAAAACTTAAAATTTATAGCTATAACCGGTACAAACGGTAAAAGTACTACTACTGCTTTAATAAGCCATATCTTAAATAGTAGCGGTTTAGACTATCCGGTTGCCGGTAATATTGGAGTTTCTGCTTTGCAAGCTAAAGCAAGTAAGGATGGATATGTACTTGAATTGTCTTCTTTTCAACTAGATCTAGTAAAAACC
The DNA here is from genome assembly GCF_036857515.1 of Candidatus Rickettsia tasmaniensis. NCBI lineage: Bacteria > Pseudomonadati > Pseudomonadota > Alphaproteobacteria > Rickettsiales > Rickettsiaceae > Rickettsia > Candidatus Rickettsia tasmaniensis. Next base: position 24,718 of record NZ_JAQCNX010000026.1, read on the forward strand.
TTTACAGCTAAAATAGCCGTGCTTCTTAATATAACTCCCGACCATTTAGATAGACATCAGGATATGACCTGCTATATTGCAGCAAAATCTAAGATCTTTGATCGAATGGATCAAGAGAGTTATGCGGTAATTAATATCGATAATGATTATTGTCGTGAAGTCTTTATAAAATTGCAGCAAGAGCAGCGTATAAAGCTAATTCCTTTTTCGGTTACTAAAATTCTTGAAAACGGTATTTCGGTAGTGGCTAATAAAATTAGCGCTAATTTTTTTGATGATATAAGTTTTGAATTACAGCGTAATTCAGAAAGTTTTAGACAAGATGAATTTCAAGGTAAGCCTGTGGAGCGTATAAAAATACATGAGCACAGGCGAGACCTGCAAAATTCGCTTGTATCAAGCTTTATGCATTATGCTGTACCTTTTAATAAAAACCTGCAAGGAGTTCATAATTGTGAGAATATTGCAGCAAGTTATGCAGTAGCTAAAATAATAGGAGTAGAACCTAAAAAAATACTTGAA
>NZ_JAQCNX010000019.1:0-28463 GCF_036857515.1 Candidatus Rickettsia tasmaniensis
GCAATATATTTATATACAAAAAACTTTAAATTTAACTAATGCTCATATAATATGTAAGTGAAGTGTAATTTTATTTTATGAAAAATAATAATAGTTATTTTGGTTTTTTAAGAGGTGCGATAAAAATCAAGAATGACATAAGAACCATGAAACAACACCGCTTTTAGCTAGGAATGACATTATTACACAAACTATAACTTAATCAATTGTGCTTTAGTTGCAAAATTTTCTATTCCCTCTAGATTGGTAGAGGTGACCCATAGTTGCATGTTTAAGCCGGTAAAAAATTCGATTAAATATTGACGTCTTTTGTCGTCTAAATGCACAAAGACCTCATCTAAAAGTAAAATCGGTGCTATTTTAGTTAGCTTTATAGCATAATTCATTTCAGCAAGGATTATTGTAATTAATATAGCTTTTTGTTCACCGGTAGAACAGAATTTGGCTAAGATATTTTTCTTTTGATGCTTTACTAAAAAGTCACTTTTATGAACTCCAAAACTAGTGCGACCAAGTAGTTTATCTTTGCTTCTTGTTTGATAAAGTTCTGCAGCAATAAAACTAACAATATTTTCTTTGCCGTTTAATATTTTTTGTTCAACAATGCCGTCAATCGATAAATCAGCTTTTGGAAATTCATTTTCAAGGTCATCTATTGCTTGCTGCATAAATTCTAAGGTTTTTAAGCGATTATTAGCAATATGGTTAGAAATATCAGCCATCTTTTCTTCAATAATTTTAAGCCAATTATCATCTTTTATATCTTCTACTAGAATTTTATTTCTTTCATGCATGTAATATTCGTATTTACTAACTAGCTCTGCATGCTTTGGATTAAAATTATAAACTATTCTATCAAGAAATTTTCTTCTATCACTGCTACCGCTTGTAAAGATTCCTTCCATGTGCGGAGTCAGCCATACCATGCTAGTGAATTTACTTAACTCATTATTGGCTATTTTACTTTCGTTATACTCAGTTATCCTTCTATTAGAGCTACGTTTAAATTGGGTGGTAAATTCTGCAAGTCCTAGCTTACTTTGCAATAGAGCTTTAACTAGACAATGATCTTCTGAAGTTTTGCATATATAGGCAAGTTTTGCTGATCTCAGCCCTCTTCCTGGATAAAATAGCGATATAGCTTCTAAAATATTAGTTTTACCGCTACCGTTTTCACCTATTAAAATTATTGGTGTATTATCTGTTTTTAGTTCAAGATTTTTAAAATTACGATAATTCTCAAGACTTAAGGAATGTAGGAAGATATTTTTCATTTTATGAAAGAATAATAGTTAAATTATTGATACGTTGCATTTATACTGTCTAGAAATTGCCATAGTAGTTTTGCTTCTTGATATGCTAATTTTTGTTCTTTTGAGCTTAAATTATTAATCAAATTTGTACATTCTTGTGTATGCCATTGATCAACTTTATTATGAACAATTGTAAAGTTCTGTAATCTGAAATTCCATAAAATTTTTGTAATCCTTGAATTTTAGAGTCAGATACTTTAGGAGTCTGACGCTCATAAGCATAAAGTGTTCCAAGACCTATAGAAAAAGATTTCTCTGTTAATTTCAAATAACCTTGAACAAGTTTTTGAGTTGAGTCTAATTTAGGTTCTGAAGTGAGTTGGTTTCTTAAACATCAAAGTCCTGCAGCAAAACGATTTCCATAATTCCGGGTGATTTTCTTCACCTTGTTCTTCTTCTATAAGATTACCAAGTAATATTTGTCTAGCTTGTATATCACTACATTTGGAATGTATTGCACTTATATAACGTGGGAAAGCTGTAACGTGATGATAATATTCTTTTTCGTAAATTTGTAAAGTAGACTGAGTAAGTTTTCCCATATTCCATAATTGATAAAATGGATGATTTAAGAGGTTATATTGCTCAAGATTTTTATATTAAGCTGTTCTAAAAATTTCATCTTACCTCCTTTTAGAGGTTATCAGTAAATAAATTTTAATTAGTAATTAAAATTTATTTACTGATAACCTCTTAGTAAATTTATAAATCTGATAATTGTTTGTTTTATCTATTATTACAGAATGCCATTCTGCTAAAAGATTAAGAGGAAAAAAAGTATCTCCATCATAATTTTTATTTATTTTTGTAAGTAAAAATTCATCAATAAGATTTTGCTCTAGGAAAAGCATCGCTATTTCTGCCCCTCCAACCATAAAAATTTTCTTATCAGTAAAAGGTTTTATTACCTGCCAAAAACCATCTAAGGGTTTAATAAAAAATATATTATTATAAGATTGTAATGGTGTATTTCTTGAAAAAACAATACAAATACAATTTTTTAAAATCTTTGCAGGTATAGAGTCAAAGGTTTTTCGTCCCATGACTATAATATTATTTTTTACCGTCTGATAAAAATATTCATACTCCTTAGTATAAGACCAAGGCATCTGACCTTTATTACCTATCACCCCTTGTGGGTCACATGCCATTATACCGATGATTTTTCTATTTTTCATAAGATATAGTTAATCATATGGTCTGCTACAAAAAATCTTTGATGCTCTATAACATTATGCACTCGTAAATAATCAACTACGTTTTCCATTAAATATTTTGATATTGCTATTGTTTCTAAGTCTCTTTCCGATGCTTTGGAATTATAAAAAGCAGAAATATAAGATTTTCGTGAGTGTCCTACCAATATCTCACATCCTAGATTTTTAAATTCTTTAATATGTTGTAATATATATAAATTTTGATAAACGGATTTTCCAAAACCAATTCCGGGCTCAAGAATGATATTTTTTCTATCAAATCCACATTTTTCTAATTTTGTTCTTTCTTGCTCTGTCCATATATTTAAGCTAGCAAGCGGAGATTTATCGAAATCAAGACATTTTTGTTTTTGTGGTGGAACGGTTAATGAATGCATAGTAATAATTTTACAATTATAATCGGCAATTAATCGTAATGTATAATCATCTAGATTATTTTTAACCAAGTTGATACAGGAAATAGGATATTTTTTTAAAACACGTTTAATTACTTCAGAAGTAAAACTATCAATACTGACTATAACTTCCTTAAGCTCTTCAAGAACATTATCAAGCCTTACATATTCTTCATCTTCATTAATAATTAAAGCAGAAGGACGTGTTGATTGTGATCCAAGCTCAATTATTGTAGCCCCTTCATTTATCAAGCGTACAAAATTTCTAACGGTATCTTCTTTATGAAAACTCAATCCTCCATCAGAAAAAGAATCAGGAGTAATGTTTAAAATACCGACAAATTGAGGATTTAAAACAAGAGAGCGTATAATTCCTTGATTTTCAATTAAATGTGCTATTTCTGCAAAGGTTTTATTGTTGTAAAAATTATTGATCGGACATGAATAACGACATTCCAAGCTTAAATCTGCAATTAGATGAATAAGAAACGGTCTGTTTAATAATTCAGGATGCGGTATCTTTAAATCAGGTAAATCTATATGGCAATTATTCCAAAGTAGGATATCTAAGTCAATAGCTCTTGGAGACCATTTATCATAAGAGCTTGCTCGACCTAGTTGTTTTTCAATCTTTTTAAGCTCAATTAGAAATTTACTAGGCGTTAAAGTACTTTTGCCCTGCACCACCATATTTAAATATGATTTATCCCAAGCTTTATCTGCATTAGGTGGTAGAATAGCTTGTGTTTCAAAAATAATAGATTGCTTAAGCAATATAAAATCACAACTTTTTAGTCAATTTAGAGCTTTTTTAATATTTAAAAGTCTATTACCTAAATTACTGCCTATAGAAATATAAATCATAGTGTCTCCTTTCCTGAATAAGAAAAAGAAACTCCGCCATGCACTCCTGAAACCGGTGATTTTAATTTAGTAACGGTTACGTTTAGAAAGATCTTTTCTAATTTAGATTCGATAAAATTTTGATAAATAATATCATATATTTGTGCGGCTAAATACTCGATAAGATTAAAGTGATTTTCTTGAGAAAGTTTTTGTACTAGCCGTACGATTTCTGCATAACAAACAGTATCGTTTATATTATCCGTTACAGTAGCAAGGGGAGGAGTTGAGGGAAAGAGTTTTATGTTAATTTTTACAGGTTGAGCGTGGTGCTTTTCTTGAGTGCTGCAGCCAAGATGTACCCAAGTTATTAGTTCCGAAATATTAAGTTTACATGAATAATTTAAGTTGAAAGCTTGATACCTATCATAATATTAATGTTAGTTTAGTATAAGCTCTTTATAAAAAGATACAATAGTTAAATTGATATACCGCCACTTTTTTTAAAACCGACATGAGCTTTTTCAAGTTTTTTAATAAGTCTAGGTGAATATGATTTAATGTCTTTTTCCTTGCCGCCTTCATATTTTTTAGCGAGTTTCATGCCCCCTCTGATCATATTATAGGCGAAGTTCATTAGCTTCGTTTCGCCTGCTATTCTTTTTGGGTTCATAAACATATAAATTTGGTAAACGGCAAAGCTTTTTAATAAACGTTTTAAGTCTATTCTAGCTTGTTTGGTTAAACCTTGTAATTTGTCTTTTGGGTTTGCAAGGTTTTTATTAGCATCTCTAACTATTTTAGAATGCTGATGCATTAAATAATTACTGACTTCGGCAACATTCTTGTTAATGAGCTTCTCATCCATTTTAAGCATTTTAAGCTTTAAGTTTTTAGTTTTACCTAAATACTTACGGATTAATAAGATAATCCGACTTTGCAGTTGAGTTAAATCCATAGTTTGTTCATTTAAGATAGCAAGCATTCGTTCCATCTCATACTCAAATTCTTCATTTTGGCTTAATTCTTCAAAAATTTCCTCTACCTCTTTACTTTCAAGTACAAGATCGTCACTAATACCCATTAATGCATCTTTTATTTGATCAGCAATTTTTTTGGTATCTTCGGAAAATTGATTATTTGTCATAATCTAATTCATCGTTAAATATAGCTATTTTTATATTAGCACCACATTTCTGCTTGTCTATAAAAATTGTATTAAGAGATATTAAATTTTTCTCATTGAGGATACTCTGAGGAATTATAACAAGCACCTAACATATTGCTAGAATTTTCATTATTATCATAATATGGTCTAAATGAAGAATTAAGGTTTAAATCATCGAACTTAAGTAAAGGTTCTTTAAAGTATGAATCATGTGACCGGCTTGTCGTAATATTCGTATAATCAGTTTCTAGTTTTTCTTCTTTAAATTTTTCTGCTAAATTTTTATATTTTTCAGTTTTTTGTATAAATTTAAGTTGACTACATGGTGAAGAAATTATTGATGTTAACTCTTTAGACAAATCATATAATATTCCATAAGGTTTAGATCTTCCTTGTTCTTCTATGAGAGCTTTCGTATTAAGACAAAATACTTTTAGTGAATCTTGCAGACTTTTTTCTGAGATATCTAGATTATATTGGTTATAAAAATCCCTTGGCTTGAATATAATTCAATTATTTCTGATGCTAATTTAGCTATATCTTGTTGATTCTTTTGCTGTATTTTCTTTTTTAGTTCTGATTCTTTGAGATGTAATAATTTATTAAAAGCTTCTTTTGCATAAGATATATGAGTAGTTTTTTTAAAATATTCTAAAGCTTTTACATGATTTCCGCTCTTAAATTCAATCTTCCCAAGTTTTATATTTGCCTCTTCAGAACCAAGGTTAGCAGCGTTTTCATACAATCCTATTGAGTCTTTAGATAGTTTTATTGAGCCATTAGGTGTACAGATTTGTGCTTGTTGACAATAAATTTCTGCTAATTGATGTTTATATAAATTTTCGTTTTGATAACAATCATTAATAGATTTATGAGTTTCTTTTGGTAATTTTTCTAATAAATTATAAATAGGTAGCGCTTGATCAGGTAACACAGGCTGATGTAAAAGCTTATCATATATTACTTTATCGAGATTTTGAGATATTTCTGTAATAGATTTAGAGGCGGTAATATACTTCCAAAGAGATTTAGCTTCTTGCTTGCTGACTGAGCCTATTAGTTTTTCTAAATTACTAATGCTATTATTTATAGTTATACCTAATATATTATTAAAATTCTTAAAGTTCTTTGTTAAAAATAATTTAATATTATCTAAATTTTCAACATCAGTGCTAGAATTGTTAATATGCTGTAAAAAGTTTTTTAAGTTATATATATTATTGATTGCTTTTAAGTCTAAAACATCGTTATTTTTGATATCTTCATAAAATTTTTCAATAGTCTCATTTAATTTGTTATAAAATGAATCTTTATCTTTGCATATTGTATGCTTAAATGATTCTAATAACTTTTCTTTTATATTATATGCCCCGAGGTAAATAAATCATTAAACCATTTTGCAGAATTAAGTGTAACCAAATTTTCTTTTTCGGAAAATTTGATGTTAGATAAATATTTAAGATAATTTAGAAGATTCTCTAATTTATTTTCTGATTTCGGTGTTTCTAAAAGCTGATTTAATTTTTTAACGGTTTCTAAGAAATTTCCTATAGTTTTGGCATTGTCTTCTAACTGTTTATAATAATTTACTATATCTATTAATTGTTTCAATTTGTCTGTTTTAGGCAAAACATCTTCAAAACTTAAATTATTTTCTATATATGTTTTAAGCTCATTGATACTAATTGGTACTTCTTTATTAATTACATTTATAAAATTTAAAATATATGTTAAATTTTCGCCGTCGATTGTTATTTTATTATATTCATCTAGAATAATATAATTATCATCTCTAATATTTAATAGATTTGTATAGTCTTTTGCTTGCTCGCTAGCTTGAGGTAATAAATAGAATCTTTTATTTTATTAATGATACTCTTTTGTTCATAGCTAAAATTACCGGGTTTTATAGTGTTATCAATAATTTTAGATATGAACAAAAGAGTATGATTATTGCTTGCTTGGGCTATCGGTCACTACTATAGATAAATTGCCTTCATTTATATCAATATATCTCAATAATTTAGTAAATTGTTCAAATATACCGACAAGTTTTTCTAGATTGGCTTTGACAAGGGAAGAGTTAGAGTTTTTGGTTTCAATATTTTTTATTGCTAATATAAATTTAGTAGGAGTCGTACTTAGAATTTTTTGTAGGAAAAATTTGTCAATAGTAGATTCAGAGGATGAATTAGCAGCATCCAAATAAGAACTGTTATATGTTAAATATTTTGCGTTTTTTATATAAAAACTATCTAAAATATTTGAACTTGCTGTTAGACTTTTTTTGAGAAGTCCCAATCTCCATACTCATTACTTTCTAATATTAATTCACCGTCTTTAAGAAAATTAGCTATGAGATTTAAATCTTCTTTCTCTTGCCCTAATATAATTATAGCTTTATTACTCCTATCAATAATAGATTCATATTTCTCACTATCTTTATTAATTAAGTCGATAAAATTTTTATCCTTTAACATATCAGATATAAAATTTTCCATTTCTGCTTCCTTTATTTCTTCTTTTTTCAACATCATTATATCCCTCATATTTTCTGCTTTATTGTGTTCAATATTATTTGTTATTTCAAACGAATTTTGATTTAGGAGTGTTTGTATCGGTTGAGTTGCATTGTTGTTGTCATTTAGTGTTTGAAATAAATGGTCTTCAGAAATAGTACTATCTACTATTTCCGTATGTTCTTGTTTTTTAAATTTATCATTTAAACGTTTTACATAAATGGTATAATTGTATATAACTAATCCGTTTCTTAGTTGTTTTTTTATTTAATAATCTTTAAATTTAGTTAATAAATTAATTAATTTTAACTAACAATATCACAATTTAGATATTACGATATTTAATATACTGAAAGATGATTTTTATTGCATATATGATAAGCATAAGTTTTATTATAAATAAATATTAATAATTACTTAGGTTATAAGAAATAATAAAAACCAAATGTATATTATAAAAATTTTTATAGCCCTAGCTATGATTGCGGGCATAATATTTTTATGTTTATTGTATTCTTAATTAACTCCGTCTAAGCTTAAGATTGGTGCGAAAACTAGTAATATGGACGATTCGCCTAAAATTAAGTTTACTCTTATAGATCAAGAAGGAAAGAAATTTGATAGTACCCATTTGCAAGGTCATTTAAGTTTGATTTATTTTGGTACTACCTATTCCTTATATGACAATCAAGCACTAAAAAGAGTAGAAGATATTATTAAGATTTTGAAGAAAGAGAATATTTTAGTACAAGTAGTTTTTATTACTCTAGATTCTGAGCATGATACAAGTGAGGTATTAAAAAAATATTTAGAAAAAATAGATGATAATTTTATAGGTTTAACGGGGAAAGTCCAAGATATTGAACAATTAGCAGATCAATTGAAGGTCTTCTATACATCCAAAATATTTGATGTAAAAACAAACAAATATGAATTACAACATTCTAATTTTGTGTATTTAATTAGCAGTCAGGGAAAATTTTTAAAGCATTATTGCTTAGGCTTACCGAAAAATGGTTAACAGATAATCTCTAAGCATTTCCTATTTGTGATGAGAAATGTATTTCATCAATGCCTAAGTGTTTTAATGCATTATGCCATTTACTTTCAGGATTATCAGCAAAAATAAATTCTTTATTACAATCCATAACCAACCATAGATTTTTCTCTAATTCTTCTTCAAGCTGCCCTGGTTTCCATGCTGTATAACCAACAATGAATAAGCTATTTTTAGGTCCTTTACCGAAAGCTATATCTTCTGAAATTTCTAAATTAGAGCTTACTGCTAAATCATTATGGAAATCCAATAACAAATTTTTATTATAATCGCTAGAATGAAGAAAAAACCCTTTTTCATGTTCTACGGGTCCGCCAAGATATATAGGAACCATAACCGGGGTTGTTATTTCGTCATTTTTTATTTTAAAAAACGATTTTAAATCTATATGATTTACTAAGCGGTTAAATATTAATCCTATTGCTCCTTCTTCCGTGTGTGATAACATATAAATTAAGGATTTATGGTAAATGCCTTTTGTAATTACATACGGTGTAGCAACTAGTGTTTTACCAGATAAGTTATGAAAAATTTTATCGCCCATAAATAAAACTTTAATTATATAATATATAAGATTTAAATCCAATTATTCAATAGAAGTTAACAATAATGATCACATTTTTTGATATTACTATTTTTGCTATTATTACTCTTTTCTCATTTTTCGGCTTATATCAAGGCATAATCGGGTTTGCAACTAGAATACTCAGTTTTATTACTTCTATAATGTTAGGATATTTTTTATATCCATATATTTCTGACCTAATCGGGAAATATATAGATAATGAGGTTATAAGAATAATTATTGCCGGTGTTATATCTTATGTTATTGCTTTAATTTTAGGTGTTTTTATAGTTTATAAATTTCTTGCTATAATTTCATTTATGAGAAACGGTTTTATTGACAGATTCTTAGGGCTATTAGCAGGATTTGCTGTAGGTACTACTATCTCATTAGTACTATTTTTTATAACAATGATCTTTACTTCTGAAAACTATTTTAAAAGTAAATCTTTAAAAGATTTTGTAGTAAGTAGCAAACAGAGCAAATATGGAGGAGTACTGAAAGTTTCCGTTACCACTGATTATTTAGATGAATTAAGTAAAAATATTATAGTTATAATTCCAAACGAGACTTTAAAATCTATTGAAATATTTGAAAATAAAGACCTAAATAATTTCAAAAACTCTCTTAAGAAATCAAATGATTCTAACGATAATGAGGATGTATTTTCTCAAGAATTACAAGATGAGCTTTCTAATATAGATGATGAATAGGATGTTATTTTGACGTCATTGCGAGGAAATTACGACATTGTTGTGCGGATCGAAAAACGCACTCGGTGTCATCCCGTGGCTTGACCACGGGATGAGACAACGGAAAACTGATCCACACGGGCAATGCCTGCTCGCAATGACGATTACCTACCAAACAAACACCATAACCCCTACCTTTCATTAAACCAGCCTATTTCCCTTAAATTTCATAAATCACGCCATCGTAAATAAATAGTGTATAATGACCGATAAGTTAAGTGGTAAAATCATTAAAAGCAATAAGTTATAGGGGAAATTATAACTAATAAGAAAAAAACTTTTTTAATAAACTTTTACTAGCAACCAGTAGTATCGGGCTACTTGCAAGCATGGGAGGCTTTGCGGCGGATATTATTCCGGCGGGAAATCCATCTTCTAATATAGGTACGATGAATGATTGGAGATATAATCACAACCATTATCTTCCGCAAGATAATGACAATATTATTATTGCAGAAAATAACCATAGAGTTAATTTTGCCTAAAATATTAATGATATTAATCTTTATGGTTTTAATGGGGTATTTACTATTATTGAAGGCAATCCAACTACAAGAGTTAGTATTAACAATATAACTAACGTTGACAATCCGCACACTCAAAGGGCAGTTCAAAATGCTTTAGGAGCACCTCTTGCATATGGAGCCAATAAAATAATGCGAAAGCAAAGCTAAAGCTTACAAGCGGTAATGGAACAGGTTCTGAGCTAACCATTACCGGTAATGACATTAGTGCCGTTGAATCTATTGAGCTTGTATTTAAAGAAAAAGTTGATATGAAACATCGCAACGGCAGTGTAATAGATACAGGGAATTTAGAGTTTATAAGTTTTGGGAAGGTAAGGGTTAATAAAGATTTTACCGGTAATATTACTATTACTAAAACTATGAGAGGAGAGGTAACTTTCGTAAAGATTCCTGATATTTATGAAATCGGCTCACAAACCAAACAAGTTTCTAAAGTGATGTTTGAAGGTAATCATGAACACAAATTAATATTCGCACGCAGGACATTACAATTAACGGTAATGCTAACATTAACGGCTCGACATTCGATCTTAGACGTAACGTAATTCTTACCGGTGATGTAGTACTTGAAGGCAATATTACTATAAATGCTTTAGGAGAAAGCGGTATAGTTTTTCAAAATCTCCCTATGGCATTCGGTACAAATATTGTAATTAATATTAATAGGGCTCACACGGCGAATGATGTAGCCGCCCTATCAATTTTGAGGATGAGTAATGGAGATGCATTTGTTCCTAATGGATATACTTATACTGCAGCTATCGGAACCGTTGCTTTACCGCAAGGATTACAAGTACAACAGGTAGGAGTGCAAGCAGCGGCACAACCGGCACATGCTCAAGCAAGAGCGGAAGCAGCGATAGCAGGAAACGTAATAGTAGCAAGAGAAACAGTAGATATGTTAGGACAGAGACAAGCACGACTACAGCAAGATATGGTAGCGGCTCCGGGTGAGGGGGCAGCAACAAGTAGACAGAGAAAACTTAAGGTTAAGGCAAGCATAGAATGCACTAGCACGAATACAAGCCGAGAATCCGCAACAATTAGCAGATGCACAGCAACGATTAAATGCTGTACGTGCAGGAGCCGATATAGGGGAACAAAATCAAGCACAGCAAGCTTTATTTGATATTCGTAACGCTCCGTTTGTAGCACGGTTGGACTTAACAAATGCACAAAGAGAAGTACCGGCACAAATTGCAGTACTGCAGCGAGATGGACAAGCTAGACAAAGAGAGATACAATAACCAATTGATAATATAGCTCTAGAATCGGTTCAAGCTAGACAAGATCAAGTTGATGCAGAGACACAAGCTAACCTAGTCGGTTTAGTAGTACCGGCAGATGCACAAGCACAGCAACAAGCACAAGCTCAGCGTTAACGAAAGAGCTGAACAGCAAAGACTGCAAGCGGAGTATCAGCAACGTCAAGCTAACGAAATAAGAGTAGCAGAGGAATATGTTAAAAAACCTGAGTCGCAAAAATTAGCTGAGGCCATCAATAATACTATCGTTGTCCATACGGAAAATACTTTTGTAGCGGAAGCACAAAAAGAAGTGATTAGAGAAAAATCTGCACTTGTTATGCAAAATCCTGAAAAACACGCTGTAGAGCTTGCTAAGGAATTAGTAAATAATAAAGCTGAGCTTAAAGCAGTAGCTAAAGTAGCTAATGATGATACTGTTGTAGTGAGTAAAACAAAACAAGAACAATCCTTATTATTCGTAGCAAACTTAGCTCAAGTTGCACCTGATAATGCAAAAAAAGTAGTAGAGCATTTAACCGAGCAAGGAACAAGATCGGTTAGTGTAGTTACAGCTGAAGCAGTAACTACTAGTATTAATAATCACTTATCAGGCGGTACTATGATAGTCGTTGTAGCAGGTGATGAAGCAAACCCTATAATTACTAAAAAAAGATTATGGGTTGCCGGTACTTTCGGTTCAAGTAATCAAGATGCATATAAAGGTGATCCTAGCTATAAAGGCACGGTATCCGGCGGCATGATCGGCGGTGTGAGCTTTACATCGGGGAAAATAGTCTTTGTCGGTATTGCATATAGCCGTATGAACTCTGACTTTAAGTTTAAAGGTTCAAGTACTGGTGATAAATTATTGGCAGAAAGCGATATTATTTCTCTATACGGTTAACAACAGTTTAGTAATGGCTTTATATTACAAGAAATATTTTCAGCAAGTAACAGTAAAATCAACAAAAAGGACTTAAGACTGGTCGGACTTCATAGCTATAAAACGGCTAGTGGTAAATATACAAGCAAAGCTTATGGTTTTGAGGGTAATGTCGGTTATCAATTCTCTGCCATGGACGGTATAAATTTAATGCTTAATATCGGTATTAGATATTATACATATAAAGATAATGCTTATACCCAAACCGGTACAGGTGTGAATAATATGTATGTCGCTGGTAAGTCCGGTAACTTAACTACAGGGATTGCAGGCATAAAATTAACCGCTCCTAAGAGATTATCAAACGATACTCAAATAGTACCGGGACTACATGCTTCCGTAGAAAATAGCTTTAGCAATAAGCAACCTAAGGTGAAAGCTAGATTTATTTGGACAGATAATTACTTTGAGCACATTACAAGAGCAGTACACCGAAAGTCGGCTATAATGTAGGTGCAAGTTTACTTACCGCTCATAAGAATATTGAGCTATTTGCAACGTATAACTGTAATTTATGCAGCAAATATACTAGCCACCAAGAGGTTCATTAAAGTTAAAGATATTGTTCTAAAAATATCATTCCTGTGCGGGATACCAAATCGTCATTGCGAACAGCCGTAGGCTGCGTGGCAATCTCATGAAATAATAACAAACTCCTGAGATTGCTTCGTCAAATTACTTTGTAATTTTCCTTGCAATGACGAAAAAACAATATCCACGCAGCAATGCCTCATCGCCTTGTGAATTCCTTGCTCTTTTTGAAGTTAATCTTCGTCTACCATTCTTCATTTCACATCAGTATACTCATAATTCCCTAACCGGTTTTAGTACTAACTTTTTGTTACTAAAGATATTGATTTTAGAAAAGAAATTACTTTTTGGCTTTTTAAAATCACGTTGATAATTTTCACCGGTGACAGCATTATAGCTAGTAATTAAAGAAGGTATAACCTCGTTATAATATATTTTATAAAGGTCATGCATAGTTTCTTTGGTAGTTAAATATCCCCATTTTGCGGCTTGTTGCGGTACTCTTGCTAAGGCTTCAATGCAGGCTATCGCTTCTTCAATTTCAGGGTTTTTATTTTTATACACGTCAGCTGCCGGTGATAAATTAGCTTGCATATCTTTAAACATAGCATCAATCATTAATGCCATATATTCATCGGTTTTAAATTTTCTTACAAATATTAGATTATTCCTACTGCTATAATTTAAAAGCCGAAATTTATATACAAAAATCATGAATTTTATAGCATAAACTTTTAAGCCGCTAACTTTATTTGCATTATAAAATTTAAGTTTCGTTTCATAATCTAATTGCTTTTTCATACCTGCTTTAAGGAGCTTACTCAGCAAATTATGACAATGTATTATGTCATTTTTTCTAGCAATTCGTACTTTATCGGTAGCTTTAGTACCAGAAAAATTAGCCGAATGGCGAGTTATTTGCCTGCCTTTATCATCTCTTTTTATATCGGCAAAATGCCCAAGTTCTTGGGCTGCGATAATCTGAAGTCTTGCTGCCGCAGCAAAGCCGTTGCCGTAAGTCGGATGATCTTTATTGTTGTCAGCAAAAGGATTACCGCCGCATGAAACAAAAATAGCTACGTCCTTGCCGTTAGTGCTTTGCATACCGCTATTACCGCCTACTCGTTGCCAGCTAACCATATCCATCATATCGCCGATATTATGTGAGTAGGTAAGAAATACTTCCGTCTTATTAAGAAGAAGCCACCTTATTACGATCGGATGAGCCGACTGAACAAAAATACGTGCTAGCATTTCGGTTACTTCTTTCTTAACCGGCTGTAGCTTTTGTATTTGCTTTTTTAAATTATCGAAAATTGATTTTATTTTTTGATCTGAAGCGGAATTTCTATATAAATTTTGAAAAAGCTTGGTAGTTTCAGGGATTAAATGCGGGCTTGTTAGCTCTTCTTGACTAACCATTAAGCTTATATTAAGAGCAGGTTCGGTAAACCTTGCAAAATTGCAGCAATCATCGGTATCTATCCGTAATTTACCGGACTTAATTAATTGCATAGCCAAATGCTCATACTCTATTTCCATGTCCTGCTTATAAATAGCAGGAACACGGTCAAGAATGTGATATATGCTAGTCATTTTAAAAATTTAGTGGTTATTTTCTACATTACCTGTTGGTAGTACATCATCATTTTCGTCTATATTTAAAGGTATGAGCTCTAAGTTAAATACAAGCTTAGGTTCATTAGGTACGTGCTTCGGTTTAGGTTCTTCTTCAAATATGAGATTTACAACAACATCTACCTTAGGGAATACTGTATCAAAGCAATCTTTAAAAAATTTATCTGACGATTTTAACTTTATTACATCTAATGCTTTTTGTCTACCATCTTCATTTTTAATACATATGTTAATTGTCTCTCTCCTAAAAAATAAATGAGGATAATCATCGAAAATTTTTGTAATTAGCTCCGGCTGTTGCTCGCTAAAATATTCGAGACATAACTTATTACCATATCTAAATATTTTATATGCTAAGAATAAGACAAAACAACCTTGTTCTTCTTCAGTAAATTTATCAGCAAAATATTTTTGATTAAGAAAATCTTCAACTCCTCTTCTGATGCCGGTTGAAGAAATCGCTATTTTTTTCAAAAGTGGTTTTGAACAATCAACCGAAAAGCAAGATATCTTTATACTTCGCAGCTGTCCGCTTTTTGCTTTCTCAGTTATTATTTCAGATTCAGGTACTTTTGCTTTTCCATTTGCCATAAATCGTACTCTACATTGCCGGGAGTAGTTTTCTTTATATCATCCCATGATGTGCTTAATCCTTCTTTTGTAGTAGTTAAAATTTGATTTAACAACGATTTAGAACTCTTTAATATATCCTCTGCATGATGATACATATAACTAATCAAAGAAATAGCATCTTGAAACGCTAATTTTTCCATAGGATTACTATTCATTTCTTTGTATTATTGGTATCATAACGAAAAAATTTATTTTGCATTGGCAATTTAGTTGTAAAGAAATTACTGAAACCTGTCTCATTATTTTTTTTGATTTCCACACTCCTTAAATTAGCAAAAAGTAAAGCTATTCTCTGTAGATCTTGTCCTACAGGTACGGTTATATCAGATTGTTTATTAATCATTTTACAAAATTTAGTAAGTACATCTACTAGCTTTTTTTCTTCCTTAGAGTTAAACATATTATCACCGGCATCATGCAGAACTGCTATTAGAGTAGTGGCAATAGAATTTAAAAAACCGGACGCTGCTTATGTCGCCAAGATAACAAACCCATTTTATAAGAGAAGAGGCACTCACACGTTAAATACCCTGCATCAGGAACTACTAGGCCGCTACTTACAGTACTAGCAGCAATACATACATTGTGTAAAGCCATATTAAAACATTTATAATATTCTCCTAATTTAGGGTTAATGACTTTCAATTCTTGAATTTGGTTGTTTATATCTGCAGTATACTCAACATTTGCAGATTGTAACATTTTTTTATGTCTGCAATTGCTTGCGCATGTCAAGCTATATCGTGGTCATGTTTAGCTATTATGCTTATTAATGCATTTAATGTTTGACTCACTTCTATTATATCATGCGAATCTTTATTATTAAACGAAGTTAATTGACTACTATCTTTCGATAACATCGGTGAATTAGTAGTTTTATTAAGTTCTGGAGTTATTTGACTGAGAATTTCCTGAAATTCTTCCTCATTCTCTGGACAAGATATATATTTGTTAAGTACAGTACCAGCTTCGCTTAATTTGCCTGCTTTATAAAAAGCTTTTCCTAATAAAACATCAGTATCTTTAGGTTTAGATGTATATAGAGCTGCTTGTCATAATGAAGCTACTGCCTTAAGGTAAAGGTCTGTTTGTCCAACATTATTATAATACTCTCCCCAACACAAGTAAGTGATGCCTTCATAATAATAGATATGTATAACACCTTTATACTGTTTAATTAAGGTAAATATATTAAGTGCTTCTTTATATTCATTTTTACTTAAAAGTTCTCTTCCTTTAGAGATTAATTGGTTTACGATCTCTTTCATATTCTAATCTATTATTAGTTAATTGTTTAAATCATATTATGGCCGCCGTTGATAGAAATAGTCTCACCTGTTATAAATCCGGCATTTTCATCAACTAAAAATGCCACGGCTCTAGCTATTTCTTCCGGCTGTCCTAGTCTTTTTTTGGGGATACTATTAACGATTTTAACAAGCACATTTTCGGGTACTGCTCCTACCATTTTGGTTGCAATATATCCTGGAGCTATACAGTTAACGGTGATATTTTTAGAAGCAGTTTCACAAGCAAGGGCCTTAGTAAGGCCGATAATTCCGGCTTTAGCAGCAGAGTAATTAGTCTACCCAACCTGCCTTGCTTGAGCATTAATTGAACTGATATTTACTATACGACCGTAATCTTGGTTTTGCATCTGCTCCATTACGCTACTAGACATATTAAAGCAAGAATTGAGATTAACGTTAACCACATCATTCCAATCTTGATGACTCATTTTATGTAGCATTTTATCTTTGGTAATACCGGCATTATTTACAAGAATACTTACCGGTTTTTTAAACTCCTCTTCAATTTCCTTTACTGCTTTTCTACATTCTTCAAAATCCGCAACATTCCAGCGTTTGGTTTTTATACCGTATTTTTCTTCCATTTCTTTAGCAGCGTCGTAATTGCTGAAAAAATTAGCAACTACCGTAAGACTCTTATTTTTTAATTCTAAAGCGGTAGCTTTACCTATTCCTCTAGTACCGCCTGTTACAATTGCAAGTTCTGACATTATTTCTCTATACCTATATTTTGACTTTTATTAAATTTAACCGGTGGGATTATACTTGGTTTAGGCTATGACACCGATTTAGTTAACGGTTTAACAACTTTCCTATCACTGTGTATTGCGATAGATTCTCTAGGGTGATTTTTTTCATATTCTGCATCTATCTTTTTATCCATCTTTCTTTTCTTCAATTTCATTAGTTTTAGCAGTTAATGCCATTATAGCAGCAAGTGTTTCTTTTCTACTTTTTGGAATGACTCTTTTATTTTCTTTTTTAGTGCTGTAACAACCTATTGTTGCACCACCTGCATAAATACTACCTGCTTGCTGAGCAATATGACAGTTTTTAAGTAATTGTTTATCGATATCTGTTGCTTTTTATACCGGTATATTTTGATACTGCTTGAGATATTTTATTATGTTCATTAAGCCCTTCTCTATCTTTACCGTTGGCACACATTGTTAATATTTTTTCTTGAGGTAAATTTATTAAACTGGTGGTTTTAGTTTCTTGTTTATTTTGTCTTATTTTCGTTGTTAAATTACTTAAGACATCTGATATATTTAGATTAATATTTTCTTTATCAAAAGATATAAAAGGCAGTTTTGTTTCGAAGGATACTCTAAAAAGAATATCTGCTTGCTCAATATTTTTTCTTAATGTTACAGTTTTTTTTGATATTTCTTTATTTCTGCTGCATTTCCTTTAGGTTTATTTATCCTAAAAAAACGTTCAAATTTGCTTCTAGGTTTAATATGTGCTTTTAATTCATCAATTCCTTTTTCAGTCGGTAAATTTTCTGCTATTTTGTTTAAAGTATCACTCACTCCTGCAAAGTTATTTGTTACTCCTATAAGCCTAAATAAATTAAGAGGAGTATTAGTATTTTTCCCACTGACATTTTCCATAGATTTTTTTGTCTGATCAACAATTGTGGGATCATTGTTAGCTCCTATAGGACCTGAGTTTAATGTATTAGTATGAAGAGTAACGCCGTCTTCAAGCCATTCTTGGGTTTGGCGTGCATTTAAGTCGGTAGTTTTTTGTCTAGAATCTATATCATTTGAAATCGAGGCTAATGTACCTGCATGTTTAGATGTAAGCAATGTTTCAAAATTTTTACCGTCTTTGTCGGTTATTGTCCCAATTTTCTCAAAGGCGTTTTTCATGCCAACAATTTGTCGTAACTGGGTTGGGATAACATGCCTACCGTTTTAAATTGTATCAGTATACTGATCAACAAGCTTCCTCTCCCATTCAGGCATTACATTATACCAGTTTTTACCGTCTCTATTTTAATATTCTTGCTTTTGTTCTTCTGTCAAGCCTTTAAAAGCTACTTCCGCTTCGACTACAATATGCTCTTTTCCCCCATCATTGATGACTTTTGACAAAGTTACTATATTACAATGCTCATCATTGAAATTTTGAAAATCTTTAGCAACATTTAATTTTTTATGAGCATTTTTAATACCATTTTTTCCTAGCAATTCAGCAACACTGTCAATTTCAGCTTGCATATTTTTTGAGATGTTTTCTTATGATTTTTCCATATTCAAAGCATTGAAACTATTAATAAATTTTACTGCTTCTTTATTTAATTTCAGCACAAGCTCAGGTTTATTTTCGCCCTTTGCTATGTCTATCGCTCCTCTGATAGCATTTAAATATTGCATTTCAAAAGCTTTAGTGCCTAAAACAATTTTTTCATTGGGATGGTTATGACCGTCACGTATTAATATTGGAGTTTCACCGTTTTTCCCTTCAATTTTAGCTCTATTTGTTTCTAAAGGAACGCCTACTCCGGGTGTGGTTAAAAATTCTTTTGTATGATTTAATAAAAACTCCTTATCGTTATCAAATTGTTTTTTTAATGATGAAAGCATTATAAAATTCTATATGTAGTTGTGCATCTCTTGTTATTTTAATTAAAAATTATTATATAAAAATAGTCTAGTTAAAAATATTTAACTTTATTAATTAAAATATGTTATTTATATGAATATTGATAAATTTACTGCACATGCTAAATCAGTGATAGCTAGTAGCCAATCACTTGCTGCTAAAAATGATCATCAGCAAATATTACCTTTGCATTTATTATCTAGTCTTTTAAGTGAAGAAACAGGTATAATTCAAACCCTTATTAATAATACCGGCGGTAATATAAACTTATTAAAAGATCAAGTTCAGCTAGAACTAAATAAAATCCCAAAAGTTCAGGTTGAGGGAGGGGGACAAGTTTATTCTTCTGCTGAAGCTCTTAAAGTTTTAGAAAAAGCTAGTAGCTTTGCTAAAGACAGTGGGGATAGCTTTGTAACCATAGAGCGTATATTTGAAGCATTAACTTATGATAATACTATAGCCGGTAAAATTTTAACGAAAAATGGAATTAATAATAAAAAAATAGCAACAGCTATTTTACAGCTTCGTAAAGGCAAAAAAGCAGATATCGAATCGGCAGAAAATAGTTACGATGCTTTAAGGAAATATGGCAGAGACATAACAGAGCTTGCCGAAAGCGGTAAGCTTGACCCGATAATCGGGCGTGATGAAGAAATAAGAAGAACGGTGCAGGTACTATCACGACGTATGAAAAATAATCCTGTATTGATCGGTGAACCTGGAGTCGGTAAAACTGCTATAATAGAGGGGCTTGCACAACGAATATTTAGTAAGGACGTACCTGAATCGCTTATTAATTGCCGTATTATTGAGCTTGATATGGGAGCTTTAATAGCGGGAGCTAAATATCGAGGCGAATTTGAAGAGCGTCTTAAAGCAGTGCTTGGCGAAATCAAAGAATCAAGTGGTGAAATTATTTTATTTATCGATGAATTGCAT
The DNA here is from genome assembly GCF_036857515.1 of Candidatus Rickettsia tasmaniensis. Classification (NCBI taxonomy): domain Bacteria; kingdom Pseudomonadati; phylum Pseudomonadota; class Alphaproteobacteria; order Rickettsiales; family Rickettsiaceae; genus Rickettsia; species Candidatus Rickettsia tasmaniensis. The sequence continues at coordinate 20,211 of NZ_JAQCNX010000019.1, forward strand.
CTATTAGTCGGTACGGGAAAAACCGACGGTGCTATGGATGCCTCGAATTTACTAAAGCCGATGCTTGCTCGTGGTGAGCTGCATTGTATCGGTGCTACTACTCTAGATGAATATCGTAAATATATCGAGAAAGATGCGGCACTTGCTCGTCGTTTTCAGCCTGTTTACGTGAGTGAGCCGACGGTTGAGGATACTATATCAATACTTAGAGGAATTAAAGGAAAATATGAGCTGCATCATGTAGTGCGAATTTCCGATAGTGCAATAGTTGCAGCAGCGACGTTATCAAACCGTTATATTACCGATCGTTATTTACCTGATAAAGCTATTGATTTGATTGATGAAGCTTGTAGCCGTATGAAAATAGAGCTATCAAGTAAACCAGAAGAGCTTGATGAGCTGGACCGTCGTATTATTCAGATAAAAATAGAGATTGCAGCACTTAAAAAAGAAAATGACGAGCATTCTAAAAAGAAAATAGAGCATTTAACTACAGAATTAGAAAAATTAGAGTCTAAATCCTATGATATGGGAGCTAAATGGCAAGCTGAAAAGTCTAAACTACAGCAAACACAAAAGCTCAAAGAAGAACTAGACCGTAGCCGAAACGAGCTTGAACGTGCCGAACGTGATGCTAATCTCGCTAAAGCTAGTGAGCTAAAATATGGAATTATACCTGAGATTATGAAAAAGATTCAGGAAGCCGAAAGTATGGATAATAAAGGGCTGTTAAAAGAAATTGTATCAGAAAGCGATATAGCAAGTATTATCTCTCGTATTACTGGTATTCCAATTGATACGATGCTATCAAGTGAACGTGAGCGTCTGCTTGTGATAGAGCAGAAATTACGAGAATCGGTAATAGGGCAGGATGAGGCAATTAAAGGTGTTAGTGATGCGGTAAGAAGATCACGTGCAGGGATTCAAGATATTAACCGCCCGCTTGGTTCGTTCTTATTCTTAGGATCGACCGGAGTCGGTAAAACCGAGCTTACCAAAGCCTTAGCTGGTTTTCTTTTTGATGACCGTAATGCAATACTTCGTATAGATATGTCGGAATATATGGAGAAGCACGCTATTTCTCGCCTGATAGGAGCTCCTCCCGGCTATATCGGATATGATCAAGGTGGGGTGTTGACGGAGGCAGTAAGACGCCGTCCTTATCAGGTAATATTATTTGATGAGGTTGAAAAAGCCCATCCCGACATATTTAATATTATGCTGCAAATACTTGATGAGGGAAGATTAACAGATAGTCAAGGTATAACGGTTGATTTTAAGAATACTATAATAGTTTTAACATCTAATTTAGGTGCTGAGATACTCGTTAATCAGAAAGAGGACGAAGATACATATAAAGTAAAGGATGAGGTTATGGAATATGTAAAAGCAGTATTTAAACCTGAGTTTTTAAACAGACTAGACGAGATTATATTATTCCATCGCCTAAATCGTAATAATATTCATGATATAGTTAAGATACAGCTTGAAAGCTTAAAGAAAATTTTACTAGCACAAAATATTATTCTTGAATTTGATGAATCTGCCTTAAATTATTTAGCCGAAAAAGGTTATGATCCAAGCTTTGGAGCAAGACCCTTAAAACGTCTTATCCAGCGGGAAATACAAAATAATTTAGCCAAAATGATTTTAGCAGGCGAAATAAGTAGGGGTAAAACGGTTAAAATAAATGCAAAGGATAAAGAATTGAAGGTAACAATGAGTTGATTAATTTTTTCCGAATAACGAATTATCGCATAATCCACTATTCTTGTTAAAGGCACTGTCTAATAATTATTGATTTTGTCATTGTGGGCTATTAAAAGATTTGTTGCATGGCTCAAAAAACGCGTTTGATGTCATTCCCGCTTCCACGGGAATGACACAAAACAAGCAATGCAACAAGACCACAACTAAAAGGAGTATGGTCATCTAGAAAAAGTAATAAAAAAATTCTATAAATTAGTATTAATAACATTCAATTTCAGCTAATGTTATACTTTCAGTACCTGATAATTTATAATAATCACTACTAGTAGAGTTAGGAATTGGTAAGTCAAATAATAGTGCTTTTTCTTCTTTATACGGATCAACTAAGTAAGAATTTGTAATATTTGTAACTATTGGCGATAAATAGGTTGTTGTTTCAATAAGCTTATCAATAGCATTCAGTCCGTCTTTTAATATTTTATCGACTAGTTTTTTATCTTTATAAAAAGTATTTACGGCCCCTATTAAGGTTGTTGATATCTCATATATAATAACACCGTTTTTAATTATATTGGTTATATTAGAGTCTAATTTTGCTGTTTTAGAAAAAATTAAAGAAATGACAGTAGGATATTTATTAAATACATTAGGTAGTTCTAAAAAAGTATTTACGGCTGAATAGGCAGAATTGGCTGCTTCTGAAAAACAATTAAATGCTTTGTATATGTTTTCATAATTGCTATTGCTCATAAACTTACCTCTTTTTTATATATGTAATTGCCATGTTTCATGGTAATTACATATCATACTACTAAATTAAGAAGTGTCAATATTAAAAAATTATATTTCTTCTTAGAGGATATCAGTAAATAAATTTTAATTACTAATATCCTCTAAACTCCACCTAGCTTTTGGACAGAAATTCAAAGGAGTAAATAACTTATTATTGTAACGCTCAAGTCCTGCATATGCAATCATTGCAGCATTATCGGTGCATAAGTGGATAGGTGGATAAATAAGTCGATAACCATATGTTTTAGCACAACTACTTAATATTTCTTGTAAATATTTATTAGCAGCGACACCGCCGGCAATAACTATATTCTTCTTATCAAAATTATTTGTTATTTGTTCATATGCTCTAATAGCATATTGTACCTTACTACTTAGAATTTCTCCTATAGTAAATTGAAAACTTGCCGCTATATCATTGATTACAGTGTTATTAATTTCCTTTAAATGCATTATTAAAGTACGCACGGCAGTTTTAAGCCCTGAAAAGGACATATTGCAATTACCGCTGTTAATTATAGGTTTTGGAAATTTATATTTATGAGGATCGCCAAGTTTTGCTCTTTTCTCAATTTCAGGTCCTCCGGGAAAAGCTAAGTTTAGCATTTTGGCTACCTTGTCAAAGGCTTCGCCTACAGCATCATCTATAGTAGATCCTAGTATTTTATATTTTCCGAGACCTAAAACTGCTACAAATTGGCAATGTCCGCCCGAAGCTAACAAGAGTAAATAAGGATAAGGAATATTATCGGTTAGTCTTACGGTTAAAGCATGACCTTCTAAATGATTAATTGCAATAAAGGGTTTTTTTAAAGCACTGCTTAGTGATCTTGCAAACATTGAGCCAACTATAACACCGCCGATTAAACCTGGACCAGAAGTTGCAGCAATTGTACTAATGTCCGTTAATTTAGTGTTGCTTTCTGTTAAAACATTTTTTAATGCTTTATCTAGATGCGATAAGTGAGAACGTGCAGCAATTTCAGGTACTACCCCTCCAAAAACTGCATGTTCTGTATTTTGTGAAATAATTATATTAGATAAGATTTCTCGATTTTCGGTGATTATAGAAACAGCTGTATCATCACAGCTTGATTCTATACCTAAAATTTTTATCATTCAAATTGAAACTAATTAGAGGCGTTGTTAAGTAAAAAATGATAGTTTGCGTCATTGCGAGAAGGTATTGCCCACGTGGATACCGATGTCATTCCCGCCTACGCGGGAATGACATAACAGGATCCATGTGACAACACCAACACCCGCTTGCAATCCACGATATCTATCTTTATTTAATAATGCCTAATTAGATACCTTTAAGGTATTTAACTGATTATACAGCTTATAAATAGATTGTTCGGCATCAATAATTTTTTTATTAACTATTTTTAATAGTTTTTCCGAAGGTTTTTCTGTTATTTGCGTTGCAGAACTTACTTGCTCCGCTAAATTTTTAAGTGATTCTTGTATTTCTACAAAAGATTTTTTAAATTGTTCTTTAATAGTAATAGATGATTCTTCAAGCTCTTTAATTTTTAAGCATAGATTTTCTAATAAATGATCTATTTTAGTTTGCATTAAAGTCAATTTTTGCTTTTGTTTTTTACTAAGATAGCTTAAAGTTTCTTGCATTTTTGCCTGTATACGTACTTTTGTAGTACGTTCAAGTTCTGAAGCTAAACCGATTTTACTCATTAAAAATATTATCCATTTGTGAACGTCAAAATGATACCATTTTGCACCGTTACGATAATCTGAAGGAAAAGCATGATGATAATTATGCCAATTTTCACCGAGTAAGAATAATGCCATCCACCAAATATCTCCGGCAGTGCCTTTGTAATATTTTTTACTACCGGCAAAGTGGCATAAAGAATTAACGCAGAAGGTTGCTTGCTGCTGTAGGAATCTACCGAGCCCCATAAATAAAAATCCTGCATATGCCGATTGTATAGTACCGCCGACTAAGTAACCGATAAATAAAGGCACGACAATATTCATAAAAGCTGCTATTTGCCAATAATATTTTAGCTGCCATTTTAATAAATTGTTTTTCCCGTGCTTAGCCCAAGTAATGCGATTAATAGACTTATAGCTACCGCTTCCGACTAGCATCCATCCTATATGAGACCACATAAAGCCTAAAAATTTATTATCAAATTTTAAAGGAGTATGCGGATCTTGGTCTTGATCCGTATATCTATGATGTTTATAATGATTCGATGCCCAAGATAAAGCTGGTCCTTGTAATGTTCCTGCAGACAGCATAATTAAGACAAACTCGGCATATTTATTTATTTTATAGGCATTATGAGACCATAACCTATGCAAACCGATCCCAACGGTAATATTATTAATATAATAACTAGCAATTATAAAAATAACTTCAGTTAGTCCTATTCCATAATCAAACGAATATTTAACTACAAGAGATATAATAAAAATAGGATAAAATATTAAAGCAAATAAAGCGGGCTTATTTAGTTTACTTAACATAAAATTTACAGTTTTTAGTTATAAAATATATAAATCGGCAACGAATAAAATCTTAATTATATTATACATAAATATTAGTAGATATTAACATACTTAATGCATAAATACAAAGAAAATTTTGACAATAAAATTCTAGTTATCCTTATTTAGACAATAACCGATAAAACGAACGGTTGTAATAATTAAATTGTCTTTCCCTAAGGCCTCTCTAATCCTATTTATATGAACATCTATGAGACGTTCATTAAAGGTCTCTTCACTTTCCCATAAATATTTTATTATTTCTTGACGCGAAAATACTGCATTTGGAACCTGAAAAAAGTCGTAAAATTTTAAACTCAGTAGGACCTAGACGAATATTCAGTCCGTCTTTGTATACTTTTTCAGTATTTAAATCAATATTTAGATTCTTAAATTTAATAATATTATCTTGTACAACTGACTTGGAACGTCTCAATAAGCTCTTAAAGTACCTACTATTTGCTCAGATAAGAAGGGCTTATAAAAAAATAGCACGTTATCGTCTATTTCTGTTAAACGTTATTTATTGTTATTAAAGGATTTTCTTGTAATTCTGCACTAATAATCATGATAGCAAGCGGCTGACTAAAAAAATAAGTTAATGCTTTTTCTAGAGTTGAAGCCCTCATTATATGAAATCCTGCTCTCTCTATATCATTACTTAAAGAAATATTAACACTTTTTTTATTTTTTTCTTCTATAATTAAAGCTTCAGGTAATAGCTTATCAAACACTGAATTAATCTTCATTAATATTTAGTAAATAATTAAAAATTTTTGTAATAATTTTCTAATTTATTAGGGTTTATAGCAAACTTTTTATAAAAAGAAACAAAGAAATAATAATTTTTAAAGATAATACTTGAATTTAATAGTTTTAGTTGCTATAAATAGCTTTATTTTAAAGTTTGTTTGTTGGAGATTCTTATATATCATGAGCTTTTATGAATCAGTTTGTATTATACGCCAAGACGTATCATTAAACGATATAGATAAAATCGTTGATGATTTTGCTAAAATTATTAAAGATAATAATGGCACTATCATAAAAAAAGAATATTGGGGGTTAAGAACTTTAGCTTACAAAATCGGTAATAACAAAAAAGGACATTATTATTTTTTAGGTCTAGATATTACTGGTAATGTAAAAGAAGAGCTAGAAAGAAAAATGAAGCTTAACGAAAATATCATTAGATTTCTTACAATTCAAGCAGATTCAATTAGTAGTGAACCTTCACCGATATTAAAAAATCAAAGTACAGAGAATACTCCGGTAATTGACGTAACGATTAATAATTAAATTTGTAAGAATTAAGGTTAAAGAATGTTAAAAAGTAATAATGCTAGTGAAACAGCTGCTCGCAAGGTAGGGGATAAAACTGCTAAAAAAGTATTTTTTAGAAGACGTAAAGGATGCCCTCTTTCTGTGCCTAATGCACCTGTTATTGATTATAAAAACCCTGAGCTTTTAATAAAATTTGTCTCTGAAGGCGGTAGAATGTTACCAAGCAGGATCACAAATGTTTGTGCAAAGAAACAAAGAAAGCTAAATAATGCTATTAAAATTGCAAGAATTTTAGCGTTATTACCTTTTGTATTTCAAGCTAAATAAAGGCATAATACATGGAAATTATATTAATAAAACCCGTAAGAAAATTAGGTAAAATTGGCGACATACTCAAAGTAGCAGACGGGTTTGGTCGTAATTATCTTTTACCGCAAAAATTAGCTATTAGAGCTACTGAGCCTAATAAAGAGCTAATAGTTAAACAAAAACACGAATTTGAAGCAAAAGATAAGCAAATAAGAGAAGAAGTAGAAAAAATTAATGCTCTTATTAAAGATCAAAAATTAGTTTTTATCCGTCAAACATCAGATGACGGTAAACTTTTCGGTTCGGTTACTAATAAAGAAATAGCCGATAAATTATCTGAAAATGTATCTTATAATATTTCTCATTCAAATATTATTCTTGATAAACAAATTAAATCTACCGGAATTTATACAGTTGAAATAAGACTCCATGCAGAGCTTAATGCTATAGTTACGGTTATTGTTGCAAGATCAGAATCAGAAGCACAAGATTATTTACACGAACAAAAGACTGAAACTTCAGAAGATTTAGCTGAGTCAGCATAAATTTTCTTTATCATCTAATTGTGTGGTTTTTTGTTACCATTGCAAAAGCAGAGCATTATTGTTGTATGGATTGAGAAACTTGCTCGATGTCATTACCGCGTAGTGTAGGCGGGCATCCAGCATAAAGTGAGATAAATCGAGTTTTTAATTTCAAAAATTTGCTGTATTTATACTTTTTTTCTGGATTCCTGCTTTCGCAGGAATGACATAAGAGCCATGCAACAACGTCCCGCCTACGCGGAAATGACATACTACTACGTTTGACCACAATATCCAAACACTTTACAATACTAACATTTTTCAACCATGCTATATGAAAAATTTGAGTATAATATCAATAATCTAATAGGTAATTTTGGCTTATCTAAAATATCGATTGCAGTATCTGGTGGGAGCGATTCGGTAGCACTTCTTTATCTTGCTAATATTTGGGCAGAAAAAAATAATATAGAATTATTTGTTATATCGGTTGATCATAACTTACGGGAACAGTCGAAGCAAGAGACCCATTATATCCAAAATATCAGTAATAGTCTAAATCGCAAGCATTATAGTTTATCTTTTGACCATCAAAATAATTTTTCCAATTTACAAGAAAGAGCAAGAGAAGGACGCTATGATTTGATGACAAATCTATGTCTAGAACTCGATATATTAGTACTTTTAACTGCTCACCATGAAGATGATTACGTAGAAAATTTTTGTTTAAGATTAGAGCGTAATAGCGGTATATTTGGACTTAGTAGCAGTAATATCAATTGGTATAATAATATACAAATAATTAGACCGCTATATAATATTCCAAAAAGTGAATTAGTAGAATATTTAGTCAGTCATAATATAAAATGGTTTGAAGATGAGTCAAATTCATCTGATAAATATAGACGAAATGTTATTAGGCAAAAATTAGCTAAAGGTGCAGATTATATTAGACATCTTTCCAAACCAGCTTATAGAGAGGAATTTAAAGGAGACACGGAACGCAGCACTGCAGCGTACACAGGCGTAGGTGAGGAGGCATTGTTGCGTGGATCAATTTTATCTCTGTCACCCCGTGGCTTGACCACGGGGTCCATAAAAATAATAAAAAGTACTA
>NZ_JAQCNX010000088.1:0-506 GCF_036857515.1 Candidatus Rickettsia tasmaniensis
TAATATTTTATTTATTTAAAATGTTTAGGAAATTTTTATTACCTTATATTTTTGTTGTAGCATTTTTCTTTGCGCCTATAAGCGAAGCAAAAAAAGCCGTAAAAAATACCCCTAAACCTCCTGTTCAAACTGGTTTAGTAATTGATGCAAAAAGCGGTAAAGTGTTGCATGCCCATAATTCACAAATTCGGATTTACCCCGCTTCTTTAACTAAGCTAATGACTCTATACTTAATGTTTGAAGCAATTGAAGCCTGTAGTAAGTATTATTTTCATCGTCATTGCGAGCGATTGTAGGAAGCGTGACAATCTAGGAAAATAATAAAAAAATGCATAGCATTTTTTACTAGATTGCTTCGTCAAAATTTTCAATTTTTCCTTGCAATGACGAAAAATCACATTTGATTTAATTTGAATAATATTTTATTTATTTAAAATGTTTAGGAAATTTTTATTACCTTATATTTTTGTTGTAGCATTTTTCTTTGCGCCTATAAGCGAAGCAAA
>NZ_JAQCNX010000003.1:0-88722 GCF_036857515.1 Candidatus Rickettsia tasmaniensis
CATCTTATAAGAGCTACGGTGCTCACGTATTAAATTTATATCGTGAGTAGATGCTGAAAATAATTGTGAAATTAATTCTGTATGCATCGTGTAATCTCAAGTTAAAAGCGTAAGTAAATATAATAAGAGCGTATACGCTCCTCGCCTTATAGTCTCCTTGCTCTTTTCCAAATTAAACTTCGTCTACTCTTCATTTACTTTGGAGTATACTTTGGAATAAATCGAAACTAGTAGGATTTAACTTATAATCCACTTCTGCCTGTTGTAGCACTTTTAAAGTCTTTAGACATTCAGTGAGGCTAAGACCGTTTGCTATCTTCGTAAAATCATTAATATACTGATAGAAAATCGGTGGTGATAATGATTTTATTGCGAGTTCCAAACGCTCACCGTTTTTTACTTTCGACAAAACTATATATAAATTTAAATAATGCCTTATTAAGGCTCTAATAATTAAAACTTCATTGATATTTTGTTTTTTTAATATATCAAGCTCTTGCAGAAAATTACTATAATCTTTTTTTGAAAAATACATTGCTAAATCACTGCCGTTTGCCGTAATTTCGCTACTTATAACTTCTAGAACGTCGTTTAAAGTAATTTCGCGTGCGTCGTGAACAAAATATATTAATTTATTTATTTCGCTACAAATTAAATCATGATCACCTTTTAAATGAGCTTTTAAATAAGTGATAGCTTCTTTACTTATAACTTTATTAGTTTTTTCTACTTTACCTAAAATAATTCGTTCAATTTTTGCTTCATCGTCATGATAACAAGCAACTGCCGCTAAATATTCTTCCGTTTCAAAAAACTTTCTAATGCTCCCACTAGAAGTCATTTCTTCACCTATAAATACAGGAAAATTTATATAATCACTGTTTAGAATTGTTTTTAAATTCTTATCGATTGCATTCCCAACTGATCTAATTTTAATTAATTCTTTTTGACCAAAAAAATTAGACGAATTAAGTAATATTTCTAAAGATGAAATATTAAGATCTGCGTATTCTATAGAAGTTTGTAGCATATTTAAGCTTTTTACTAAATGCTTACAAATTTTTTCTATATAACCCTTATCAGGACCATATAGTAAAAGAGCTCTAATCTTTCCGGATGTTATTAGTTCAAATAATCTACCTATTTGTGAAAAATAAAATTTCATAGCTTAACTATTTCCGTGTAAAATATAAAATTAATCTGCTACGAATTTCTTCTGCTGCTTGATATGCCAAGTCTATTCCTGTTTCATCTCTTTCAACATTTGTTGCATATGGTGTAAAAATAGCATTATATGACGTGTTTTGGTGAAACTTCTCTTCAATTAAAACCTTTTGGCTTTCTATATCAATTAATTTATATCTAACCAATTGATTAATATATTCCCTTAGAACATTGGAGTTTTTTTCAATAGTAGCAGGCATAGTTGTTGCAATAAGCTTTACTTTAAGTAGGTATTTTGCTTGTGCTTTCTGAGGTAAAATACTAGTTAAACGATGATAAAACTCAGCTCCTTCAATTGTTCGAATTGGTTCAACTTCAATAGCTTCTAAATCATTATTTCTACTGTATTTTTCACTATATACCGGTTTTAAATTACAACTGCTCATTAGAAAGAATATAATTATTACAAATAAAGAACGCATATATTAGATAAGATTGGTTTTTTATATTAATAACAGTTTATTTCGATTTTGTGTAAAGAAAATTATAATAATTAGCATTTATTAATATTTATAGTAATAATATGTTAATTTATGTTGACATTAATAAGTGAGGCTTGTATACTGCCGCTTCAAAATTTTTATAGGTATTAGATGTTATTAAGACTCGTTCTAAGTATTCAAATACAAATACAAACAGCATTGGTAAAAGCATTGGTAAAAATAAGAATATATTTTCCCCTACTAGAAAAAGTAACTTTAACAAAATATAGCTCAACAGAAAATATTGAAACACTCAAAGTAAATACAGATGAAGCTAAAACTGTAAAGATTACAAAAGAGGATTTAGCAAAATCTTTTGAGTTATATGAAGAAAAGTTGATAATATTAGCACAAAAACTATCATCACAAACATCAATTAGTTATGATGCTTATAACCCTCGAACAGAGTATTACCCATTGATAGGAGAAGATGGAAGTACCAAGTATATCCCTATTACTGAATTATAATTTTTTAAGCTTTAAATTTAATCGGTAGGTTTTACATACTTACCGTTTTTTATTAAAGAGCTCTCTATATCTTCCTTGCAAATCTAATACTCTATGTTCAATTTACAAGGAAGAGGCTTGTCCGATAATTTACAAATTTTGTATACAAGCTCCATTATTGTATGCTTATTTTTTCCGATTATAGACATATCATCTTCTAAATATTTGTGCATATCTTCTGCCCAACCGTGCCATGGTTCTATCTATATTAAGCCGGTCTATAATATCTCGTTCACAATTTTGCAATATTTCTAATATTTCTTTACTAGTATTATAATATGATGGGGTAAGACCTGAAGCATCTTTGATCATTACTAAATAAGGATTTTTTGCTAATAAAGCTTTGATAATCTCTTTGTTAGCAATTCCTGTAACTGCTGAATGTAACACTGTTGAATCGTTATAGGTTATCTCTGTTACGTATTTAGCTAATTCTAATATTTTTTCAACTAATGTTTGTTCTTTATCCTCAACCACATCATGTAAGATATACTTATTATTTTTATCAAATCGAAATGCTTTTAGTGCAGCTTCATCATTCTTGTCTATTAATGCTTTGAATTTTCTTAAGAAGCTTCTTTTTTAGAAACATCCCTCTCTATATCATCATCATCTGAACGTGGTGATGTTAGTGAATCCTGAGTATTAGAGTTATTACTATTTTTTGTAAAAAACTTAAAAAAAGATGTTTTTTGTTTTATCTACTGTAGGTATTTGTTCTTTAGTCATTAATTCTCCTAAATTTATTAATTATTTTAGGAGGAATTGTTAATTAGCTATGTTTCTTAGGTGGTGAGTAAGGGGCGTTTTTCTGTCATTGCGAGGAAATTGCATAGCAATTGACGAAGCAATCTCAGGAGTTTGTTATTATTTCATGAGATTGCCACGCAGCCTACGGCTGCTCGCAATGACGGTTTTAGTATGTATCCACGCAACAATGCTATCTCGCTTTTGCAGAAATAACATAAAGAATATTTATCAATCCACACAAAAATGACCTAGTTGGCGAACTACTCTGAGCTAATTTGTAATTCTCCTAAAATATAAGATTACAAATTTAAGAATAATAACGCAACAAACCAAGTTGAATTATATATTACTTCATTGATTAAGAATTGTTAATTTATCACAATGTCATTAGTTACTGAAGTTTTATATTTCCCATATCCCAATCATGAGAAATAGTATTATACTTTAATATATAAGGCTTAGTATCTATAGAATCTAGAGTTACATCAGCAATCATATCATCATGCGACGAGATAAGTTCATTATAACCGAAATTAGCATAATAAGGTTGATAATTTCTAAATCTAACCGTTATAAACTTCTCTTTAGTAATAGCAGGTAAGAATTTCATCAAATCATCAAGATTACTTAAAGCTAAATCTTTCATCTCAAAAATTTGTAATCTATAAACATTTTTATAATCTTTAGTAAAAAATGTTGGTATAGAGCTAAAGCTACTACCGGATTGAACGGAAGCTATACTTAGAGCTTTAAGCGGAATACCTGATTTATTACTAAAATAATCATCGGCTTCAAAAAATACTGCACCGCCGAAATTTATCATTTTAGCGATTTTATTATTGTTCACATCATATAAATCTACTGCTTGTTCTAGCTTTTTTCCGTCACGAAATATAGTAAGTTTAATAGCTATTCCTTTGAAATTATCCATTTCTCTATCAAATAATGCTAGATTGCCGCCGAGTTCCTTATCATTAACTGCCCAAATAATATCACCGGCTTTTAAAGATTTTTCGGCAGGTGATCCGGCCAGAACTGCCTTAACGCTTATCACTCTATTTCTACTATCAGGAAATTTCTTTATATATTTATCCATTTCTTCTTTAGGGAAATTGTGATGTCTAACTGCTTTATTTAAAGAATATAACTCGCTTATTATTCCTATATGTTTTCTGCCTGGTTGTTTATTATTCTTTAAACTTTCTAAAGTGCGAGCTACATAATCACCGTGCAACGCTAGAGAATGAGTTTTACCGCCACCATATAATACTCCTATAGCCTCAATCTTATCGTTTAATACCGGTGAACCGCTAGCACCTCCTGTAGTATTTAAATTAATAACATAAGTACATTGCGGCATTAAACCTTCAATATTATAAAGATCGGACAAATAACCGGTATGGAAAGAAAAACCTTTTGCTTCTGTGTTACCGACTACAAAAACCTTTTGATTTAATTTTGGAAGTTCGCTTGCAAAAGATATTTGCGTTGCTGATGCCGGTATATCTTTACTCTCTACTTTTAAAACGGCATAATCTTGCCAAATATCGTAATAGATAAGTTTTGCTTCTACCTGCTCACCGTTATAAAAAGTAACAAAATAAGTTCCGATAGACGCACCGCCGACAACATGAGTATTAGTAATTATATAACCGTTGTTCTTATCGTTGATAAATCCCGTTCCAGTCCAACTACTTGTATCGTCATATGCCGATACGGCAATTCTAGTATCGATCGTTACGATTGCTTTCTTTGCTTTTTCAAATATAATAGTGCTTGTTTCGCTAGATGCTAAAACTATATTATTTAGGAAAACTAAATTAATAATACATAAAAGTTTTAGTAAAATCGGTAGTTTTTTCATTGTCACCTCTTGTAAAATCATTTAAGCCACACTATATCAAATCAAAAGTCATAATAAAATAAAAAAAAGAAAACGAGGAATCTTATGGGAAAAGTAATAGGTATCGACCTTGGGACTACCAACTCTTGTGTTGCGGTCATGGAAGGTAAAGAACCAAAGGTAATAGAAAATGCAGAAGGTGAAAGAACTACGCCATCAATAATAGCTTTTGCAAACGGCGAAAAATTAGTCGGGCAATCTGCTAAGAGGCAAGCAGTAACTAACCCTCGCAATACTATATATGCGGTAAAGCGATTAATCGGTAGAAATTTTATCGATCCTATGGTTCGGAAAGACCAAGGTATTGTACCGTATAATATAGTTAAAGCCGATCACGGGGATGCATGGGTCGAAGCGGATAATAATACAAATTCACCAAGTCAAATTAGTGCATTCATTTTACAAAAAATGAAAGAAACTGCTGAGAATTATTTAGGGGACAAAGTAACACAAGCAGTAATTACTGTACCTGCTTATTTTAATGATGCACAGCGTCAAGCAACGAAAGATGCCGGTAAAATAGCAGGTCTTGAGGTCCTTAGAATAATCAACGAGCCGACTGCTGCAGCTCTTGCTTACGGTTTTGAGAAATCGGCAAGTAAAACTATTGCAGTATACGATCTTGGCGGCGGAACATTCGATGTTTCAATTCTTGAGATCGCTGACGGTGTTTTTGAAGTGAAATCAACAAACGGCGATACATTCCTTGGCGGTGAAGATTTCGATACAAGAATATTAAACCATTTAATAGATGTATTCAAAAAAGAAAACGGTATAGATTTAAGTAAAGATCCTTTAGCACTTCAACGTTTGAAAGAAGCTGCGGAAAAAGCTAAGAAAGAGCTATCTTCTGCAGTAACTACCGATATTAATTTACCTTATATTACGGCTGATAGTAGCGGTCCAAAACACTTAAATATTAAATTTACTAGAGCTGAACTAGAAAAATTAGTAGATGATTTAATTGAAAAAACAATTGAGCCTTGCCGTAAAGCATTACAGGATGCAGGTTTTAAAGCTTCTGATATTCAAGAAGTAGTATTAGTAGGCGGTATGACTAGAATGCCTAAAGTACAAGAAGCCGTAAAAAAATTCTTCGGACGTGAGCCGCATAAAGGCGTAAATCCCGATGAGGTTGTAGCTCTCGGTGCTGCTATTCAAGGCGGAGTACTTAATAAAGAAGTAACGGATATATTATTATTAGACGTTACACCTCTATCCCTTGGCATTGAAACTCTTGGCGGCGTATTTACAAGATTAATCGATCGTAATACTACTATACCTACTAAGAAAAGTCAGGTATTCTCAACTGCTGATGATAACCAGCATGCCGTAACTATTAGAGTATTCCAAGGTGAACGTGAAATGGCAAAAGATAATAAATTACTTGGTCAGTTTAATCTCGAAGGTATACCTCTTGCACCAAGAGGTTTGCCGCAAATAGAAGTAACGTTTGACATTGATGCTAACGGAATAGTGCATGTTTCAGCTAAAGATAAAGCAAGCGGTAAAGAGCAGAAAGTAACTATTCAAGCTTCCGGTGGTCTTAGCGATGCAGAAATTGAACAAATGGTTAAAGATGCCGAACAAAATGCTGATGAAGACAAAAAGCGTAAGGAACTTATTGAAGCAAAAAATGCTGCCGATAGTTTAGTTTATTCTACTGAAAAAACTCTTACAGAATATGGCGATAAATTATCATCAGACGATAAAGGAGCTGTTGAAGAAGCACTAGCCGCTTTAAAAGCCGTGCTTGAGTCGGAAGATGCTGCTTTGATTAAAGAAAAGACCAAAAGTTTAACTGCAGCTAGCATGAAAATCGGTGAAGCGATGTATAAAGCACAAAGCGAGAGCCAACCTGCTGAAGAAAGTGCCGCTAATGATGAAAAAATAGTAGATGCCAACTTTCAAGATGTAGAGAAGAAGTAGAAGTAATTTCGTCATTGCGAGCAGCGGTAAGCTGCGTGGCAATCTCGTTAAATATCCTGAGATTGCTTCGTCAAATTACTATGTAATTTTCCTCGTAATGACGTTACAATCTCATTTTATAAATTAAATTATGTCACAAAATTATTACCAAATACTAGGGGTTAGTAAAACAGCTAGCCAAGCTGACCTTAAAAAAGCCTACCTCAAGCTAGCCAAGCAATATCACCCTGATACTACTGATGCTAAAGATGCTGAAAAGAAATTTAAAGAAATCAATGCCGCTTATGATGTTCTAAAAGATGAGCAAAAAAGAGCTGCTTATGACCGTTTGGGACATGATGCTTTTCAAAATCAACAATCACGAGGGGGAGGAGGAAATCATGGCGGTTTTCACCCTGATATTAACGACATATTCGGTGACTTCTTTAGCGACTTTATGGGAGGCAGCAGAAGATCATCACGCCCAACTTCAGCTAAAGTTAGAGGCTCAGATTTAAAATATAATCTGACAATTAACCTAGAGGAAGCATTTCACGGTATAGAAAAAAATATTAGCTTTTCTAGCGCAGTAAAATGCGATACTTGTCACGGTAGCGGTTCTGAAAAAGGTGAAACCGTAACTACTTGCGATGCTTGCAGCGGTGTTGGAGCGACTAGAATGCAGCAAGGATTCTTTACGATCGAACAAGCTTGTCATAAATGCCAAGGTAACGGACACATTATAAAAAATCCTTGCAAGAAATGTCATGGTATGGGACGTTACCATAAACAACGAAATTTATCGGTAAATATTCCTGCCGGTGTTGAAAACGGTACTAGAATAAGACATACCGGAGAAGGGGAAGCAGGTATTAGAGGCGGTAATAGCGGTGATTTATACGTTGATATAGCAATAAAACCACATGATATTTATAAAGTAGACGGAGCACATCTACATTGTAAACTACCTATTAGTTTTGTGAATGCTGCTCTTGGAGGAGAGATAGAAGTACCGGTAATTGAAGGCGGAAAAGTGAACTTAACAATTCCTGCAGGCACACAAAACGGTGATCAATTAAGGCTACGCAGCAAAGGTATGTCTAAAATGAGATCAACTATTAGGGGTGATATGCTTACGCATATTCATGTCGAAGTACCTAAAAATTTATCTAAAAGACAACGTGAATTACTAGAAGAATTCAAAAAAGAATCCATAAATGAAAAAGAAAATGACGGCAGCTTTTTTAATAAAATGAAAAGTCTGTGGTCGTAAATTTTATTTACCTTTCCTATAGAAATGAAACCTCCAATATTATAAAATATTATTTGTATATTACCGGAGGTTTTTATGCCTTATAAAAATAATAACGATTTACCTGATTCAGTTAAAAATCATTTTCCGAGCCATGCTAAGGATATTTATCGCGAAGCTTTTAATCATGGCATTTGAACCATATAAGGATGCCGATAAAAGACGTGGAAATGACTCTAGAGAGACAGTTGCACATAAAGTAGCATGGTCCGGCCGTAGAAAAAAAATACCATAAAAATGATAAAGGACATTGGGTAGAGAAATAAGTCTAAGAATATAGACCTATTCAGAAACTCTACTTCTAGGGGTAATTTGTACGTCGATCCGGTACTTGAATCCTTACGTACAAGTCGCTGCGGTTCTGCGTTCTGTGTTTCCTTCAAATTCCTCCCTATAAACGAGTTTCTGAATAGGTCTAATTTATAAGTTTGTGAGATTTTAAATTGAATCCTTGAAATTCTGTAAGCCTATATGTATATTTAGTTATTAACTGAATTTAAGTTCTTATGAAATTAACAAAATTATTGAGTACCCTTTTAGTTATAGGGTTAGTTTTAGGCGGGTGCAAAAACAAAAAAACCAGTGATGACATAGTAGTCCCTATCCCTACCCTTTATAATGAAGGTATTACCTTATTGGAAAAGAAAAAATATAAGAAAGCTGCAGAAGAATTCGGAAGAGTATTTTACCAGCATCCAGGTAATGAAATGACGTCGCAAGCTGAATTGATGCAAGCTTATTCTTTATTTCTCACCGCTCAATATGAAGAAGCGGTTGATGTGCTTGATATGTTCATTAATTTGCACCCTGCAAATGTTGACATTGCTTATGCATATTACCTTAAAGCATTATCATATTATATGTTAATTTCAGACGTAAATCATGATCAATCTAGAACTTTCCTAGCTAAAGATAGTTTTGAAGACGTAATAGCAAAATTCCCAAATACTAAATATGCTATTGATTCATCTTTAAAAATTGACCTAGTAAACGATCATTTAGCAGGTAAAGAGATGATGGTAGGTCGGTTTTACTTAAAGAAAAAGAATCCGATGGCAGCTATAAATAGATTTGAAGAGGTAATTGATAATTATCAAACTACTTCTCACTCGGTAGAAGCTCTTTACCGTTTAGCCGAGAGTTATATGATGCTCGGACTTCCGGATGAAGCAAAAAAATATGCCTCAGTGCTAGGTTACAACTATCCTGATAGTCAATGGTATAGTTATGCGTACAGGCTAGTTCAGAACCACCAAAATTAAGCGGCATATGTTCTGCAGTCTCTCAGTTAAAAACTTCATTCTGATAGACGAGCTGGAAATTGAGTTTAATAAAGGTTTATGTGTTATTACCGGTGAAACGGGAGCTGGTAAATCTATTTTACTTGATGCTATTTTATTTTGCTTAGGTTATAAAACTTCAAATAATATAATAAAGCGTGGAAAAGATTACGCTGTTGTTAATATAATATTCGCTTTAAATGAAGAAATAAAAAATTTTCTGATTCAAAATTTTATTGAACCTGAAGAGTTATTGTTTGTAAAGTATCTGCAAAAAGCCGAAGGACGAAAAAATTTTTTCATTAATAATCAAGTGGTTACTAAAGCTCTCATGCAGCAATTAGCTACTTATTTATTCGAGCTTCATGGACAAAATAATAATATTTCTCTTCTAGAAGCAAATACGCAGCGTGATATTTTAGATAGTTATGGGAATCTTTTGGACTTTCGAGCGGAGCTTTCCAAATGCTATCAGACTTGGCAAAATACTCGGAAAGAAATGGCCGAAATAACACTTAAGCAAAATTCTATAGAACAAGAAATTGATTATTTGAGCTTTGCAACGGAAGAATTAACTAAACTGAACATTCAAACAGGTGAAGAAGAAAAATTAGCAAATCTACGAAAAGATTTGCAAAATAAAGATAAGGATTCACAGCTAATAAAAGATATTCTAGAACAGATTAATAACCCTGAAATAAATACATCGATTAATAGAGCAGAGAAATTATTAGCAAGGCAAGGCAATAATGAGCGTTTTGAAGCTATCGTTACAAGTTTAGAGGAAGCCTATAATAATCTAGAAGAAGCACGCCAAGAATTATCAAATCTGTTAGATAGTTTTAATTATGAGGAATATAATCTTGAAGAAACAGAAGAAAGATTATTTTTAATAAAAGCTATTAGCCGTAAATATAATGTTCCTGCTGATGAGTTAGGTGTATTTTTAGATAAATCTTTAGAGCAGCTCAGTATATTACAAAACAAAATAGCAAATAGTAATGAGTTGAAAGCTCAAGAAGTACTACTGCAGAAAAAATATTATGAACTAGCGAGTAATTTATCTGCAAAACGTCTTATTGTTGCAAAACATCTAGAAGAATCGTTGCATCAGGAGCTAAAGCAGCTTAAAATGGCGAAAGCAATTTTTGAGATTGAGATAAATGCTAAAGAACCAACAGCCGACGGTAATAACGATATTGTGTTTAAAGCGTCTACTAACCCGGGAACGGCAGCTGCAGCAATTAATAAAATCGCTTCCGGCGGTGAATTATCAAGATTCATGTTAGCTTTAAAAACTTCTTTGTTTGATAAAATGGTAAAACCATCTATTATATTTGATGAAATAGATGTCGGGATTGGCGGAGAGGTCGCAGATAAAGTAGGTGAGCGATTAAAAAAACTTAGTAGCGTTACTCAAGTAATAGTTATTACGCACCAGCCGCAAGTAGCAGGTAAAGCGGACTTGCATATAAAAATCGAGAAAACACAGCTAGAGAAAGAAACGAAAGTAACGGTAAAAGCTTTAAATTTAGCTGAAAGACAGGAGGAACTCGCCCGCATGATTTCAGGTAAAACAATCACCAAAGCAAGTTTAAAAGCAGCGAAGGAGTTGTTGCATTTGTAATAGGCACTAGCGGTACGGTTTTTATGTCATTCCTGCGAAAGCGGGAATGACATAATAGGGAACATATGAACAACAACTACACAAAATTAGAAAACGAATTTGCAACCATCTCACATTTTAATAATATCTTGAGCATATTATACTGGGATGTTGCCGTAAATATGCCTATGGGTTCAGGTGAGAGTAGGACAAATGAAATAGTAACTTTAACTTCGCTAGTTCATTCTATGCTCAAATCTCCTATTCTAAAGGAGCTACTTAGCAAGGCAAAAGAAGAATCAAAGAACCTTGATGAATGGCAGAATGGTAATATTAGAGAGATTGAGAGAAAAGTAACAGATGCAAATTGTATTGACGAGCAGCTACAAAAGAAATTGGTAGCAGCTACTACTAAAGCCGCACTTGTTTGGCGAGAAGCAAGAAAACATAACGACTATAATTTATTCAAATCACACTTACAAAAAGTCTTAGATTATACGAAAGAAGTTGCTAAAGTACGAGTAGATGCTTTTAATTGCGGATTATACGATTCATTAATAGATATGTTTGATCCAAGCAGAAAAAGTAGCGAGATCAAACAAGTTTTTGCAGTACTTAAAAAAGAACTCCCGCAGCTCATAAATAAAGTTTTAGAAAAACAGAAAACCGAGAAAGAACTAGTAAAGCACAGCGAACTAGCTCCTGAAATGCAAAAGCGTATCGGAAAACGCATTATGGGAATTATGCAGTTTGATTTAACAAAAGGACGATTAGACGAATCGACTCATCCTTTTTGCGGTGGAACGCCAAACGATATACGTTTAACTACTAGGTATGATAAAGATAATTTCATAAGCGGTTTAATGGGGATTATTCACGAAACAGGACATGCTTTATATGAGCAGAATCTACCGGAAATGTATAAAGGGCAGCCGGTTGGGCTTGCTAAAGGTATGGCTTTTCATGAAAGCCAATCTTTATTTATGGAAATGCAAGTAGGTAGATCAAGAGAATTTACCGAATTTTTAGCTAAATTACTTAGAGACGAATTTGCTTTTAAAAGCGAAGAATATTCAGCGGCAAGTTTATATAGAAAAATTACAAGAGTTACGCCTGATTTTATAAGAGTAGATGCAGATGAAGTAACTTATCCGATGCATGTAATATTACGTTTTGAGATAGAGGAAATGCTTATCAATGGCGACTTGAATCTCGATGAGTTACCAAGCTGTTGGGATAGTAAGATGCAGGAATATTTAGGCGTTAAACCGGTAAGTTTTAGTAACGGCTGTCTTCAAGATATTCATTGGTCACACGGAAATTTCGGTTACTTTCCCGCCTATACAAACGGCGCAATTATCGCATCAATGGTGATGAAAAAAGTAAAAGAGATGCATTCAAATATAAAAGATGATATATTAAAGGGTGATTTTAGTAATCTAAATAATTATCTAAATAAGAATTTTAGAAATCTCGGTTCGTTAAAAAATTCAGCCGATTTATTAAAAAGTGCTAGCGGTGAGGAAAAAATTAGCCCTGAGGTGTATATAAGATATTTAGAAGGGAAGTATTTATAGTAATAAAATCGTTATTGCGAGGAAATTACGAAGTAATTGACGAAGCAATCTCGGGAGAATTGCTGAGATTGCCACGCTCCTTGCCGTCGCTCGCAATGACGATTAGGTATCTTCGCAATGACGGCTTATGACAAAAACTAAACAATACAAACAATAATATGGAAGAAGACTTTAAAAAAACAGGTTATTTATTTGGCGGGAATGCTGTTTTTGTTGAAGAGCTATATAAGCAATATCTAGCCAACCCTGCCTCGGTTGATCAAACTTGGCAAGAATTTTTTGCTGGCATTAAGGATAATAATACTTTACTCAATAAAAGTACGGCAAAAATAATTATCCCTGATGAAATAAAAAAAGAATCGTTAAATAATAATTTATCTTCTGAAGACTTAAATAGTTTAAAAGCTAAGGAAATGATCAATGCTTATCGCAAGCATGCTCACTATTTAGCGAATCTTGATCCGCTTGGTCTTGAGCTACGTAAAACAAAAAATGATTTAAAGCTTAATATAGAAACTTTTGGTCTTGATAGCGGTCAGCTAGAAGAAAATATCAATATTACGGATGAATTTGTCGGTACTTGGAACTGTAAATTATCTGAATTAGTGACCAAGTTCGATAAAGTTTATACAGGTTCTATAGGTGTAGAGTTTGAGCAAATAGAAAATGTAGTAGAAAAAAACTGGTTATATAATAAGCTAGAAAGCGAAGTTACGTTTTCTTCTGAAGACAAAAAAACTATCTTAAATGATTTAGTAGAAGTAGAAGGGTTTGAGCAGTATTTACATACAAAATTTCCCGGAGCTAAGCGTTTTTCCGTTGAGGGTGGTGAGGCTTCTATAGTTGCTATGAGTAAAGCTATAGATTTATCCATGCATCAGGGCGTCTCAGAAATCGTTATCGGTATGGCACATCGAGGGAGATTAAACACTCTAACTAAAGTAGTAGGTAAGCCATATAAAGCCGTTATTGCGGGCTTCATAAGCGGCAGCGTATTTCCTGATGAGCTAAATGTTTCAGGCGATGTAAAATACCATTTAGGCTATTCGTCCGATAGAACTCTAGAGGATAAGAAAATACACTTGTCGCTAGCCGATAACCCTTCACATTTAGAAGCGGTCAATCCTATAGTTGCAGGAAAAGTAAGAGCGAAGCAAGATATTCTTGGAGATACTAAACGCAGTAAAGTCAAAACTATTTTAGTGCATGGCGATGCTGCTTTTTGCGGTCAGGGCGTGGTTGCCGAGAGTCTATCAATGTCACCTTTAGCTGCTTATGATATCGGCGGGATATTGCATTTCGTTATTAATAATCAGTTAGGTTTTACGGCTAATGCTGCAAATACTAGAGCTAGTAGATATTCTACGGAGTTTGCTAAAATCATAGCTGCCCCGATTTTACACGTTAACGGTGACGATATAGAAGCAGTGTTAAAAGCCACCAATATTGCAGTAGAATACAGGCAGAAATTCGGTAAGGATGTTGTAGTAGAGATTATTTGTTATCGTAAATATGGGCATAATGAGGGCGATGAGCCAATGTATACTCAAGGCAAGATGTATAACATTATTAAAAACAAACTGACCCCTGGAAATATTTACGCAAATGAGTTAGTAAAAAGCGGTGTAATCGACAATAATTATTTTGCTAAGTTAAAAGAAGAATTTAAAGCAAAACTAGATAAGGCATATGAGCAGGCAAAAAGTTATAAGCAAGAAGCACATTTCTTAGGCGGATTATGGCAAGGTATTTCTCGTACTCGTACACAAGCTACAATAACGGGTATCAGTAAAAAAACATTACACGATTTAGGAACTAAACTATGCGAAATACCGAAAGATTTTGCCGTTAATCCAAAACTTGTAAAACTATTTGAAGCTCGAAAAGCCACTCTAACAGCTGATCAACCTATTGATTGGGCGACGGCAGAGCAGCTAGCTTTTGCAAGCTTGCTTGCTTCAGGCACAAATATAAGGCTAACCGGACAAGATTCGGGACGCGGTACTTTCTCGCATCGTCATTCAGTATTGCACAGCCAAATTGATGGTACTACCTATATACCTCTAAATAATTTATCTAAAGAACAAGCAAAATACGAGATAGCCGATAGTAATTTATCTGAATATGCGGTGCTTGGTTTTGAGTATGGTTATTCACTCGCAAACCCAAAAAATTTAGTTTTATGGGAAGCACAATTCGGTGATTTTGCTAATGGAGCTCAGATTATTTTTGACCAATTTATTTCAAGCAGCGAAACTAAATGGCTTCGTATGAGCGGGCTTGTGGTTTTGTTACCTCATGCATTTGAGGGACAAGGACCGGAGCATAGTTCGGCAAGACTTGAGAGGTTCTTACAACTAGCGGCTGAGAATAATATGTATGTTACATACCCTACTACCCCTGCTTCGATTTTCCATCTGCTACGTCGCCAAATACTTGATGATACCCGTAAACCGTTAATCGTAATGTCGCCGAAATCATTATTACGTCATAAATATGCCGTATCTAAACTTGACGAGCTAGGTGAAAATACTACTTTCTTACCGGTTTTAGATGAAGTAACTAAAGTAGATACAAACAATATTACTAAAGTAATTTTATGCAGCGGTAAGGTATATTACGATCTATTTGAAATGCGTGGCAATAACAGTAATATAGCGATTATTAGGCTTGAGCAATTATACCCTTTTGAAAAAAAACTTGTAGCATCGCTATTAAAAAAATATAATAGGACGCAGGAATTTATTTGGTGTCAGGAAGAACCAAAGAATATGGGAACTTGGTGTTATATAGTTTCTCACTTAAACGATGCTTTAAAAGAAGCAGGAATTAATAATGAATTTAAATATGTAGGTAGAGAGGAATCAGCCTCTCCGGCAGTAGGCTCGCTGCAAGCACATAATAAACAGCAAGAGAGGCTATTAAGGGCAGCATTGGGAATATGATTCTTAGGGTATTGCCTAATAATCATCATTGCGAGCGACTAAAAGGAGCGTGGCAATCTCAAGAATTTGCCTGAGATTGCTTCGTCGACGCTTATAGCGTCTGCTCGCAATGACGATAAAACTATACAGGGCGATGCTATACAAAAATATAGGAGTAAAATAAATTATGAGCGTTAAAATTATAGTACCGTCGCTTGGGGAGTCCGTAACGGAAGCAACTATTGCCAAATGGTATAAGAAAGAAGGCGATTCGGTTAAAACCGATGAATTACTGTTAGAAATCGAAACCGAAAAAGTGACTTTAGAAGTTAATGCTCCTTGCAATGGTACTATAGGTAAAATATCGAAAACTGACGGTGCAAATGTAGCAGTTGGCGAAGAAATAGGCGAAATAAATGAAGGGGCAGCTGCAAATACTGCCGGTACTAATAATGAATCTGCAAAAGCTCAAGCAGTGACGCAACCTACTTCAGAAAAACCTGCCGTGGCTAATAATACTCTTGCTCCTTCTGTACAAAAATTAGTTACCGAAAATAAGCTTGACCCCAATAATATAAAAGGAACAGGTAGAGACGGTAGAATTACCAAAGGTGACGTGCTTACAACAATAAACACTACGGCTACTTCTGCTCCTGCAATAAGTAAATCTAATGAAGAAAGAGTGCAGCGTGTTCGTATGTCGCGCTTGCGTAAAACTATTGCACAGCGTTTAAAAGATTCACAAAATACAGCAGCTATTTTGACGACTTTTAATGAAATCGACATGTCAAAAGTAATTGCTTTGCGTAATCAATATAAAGAAGAGTTTGAGAAAAAGCACGCTGTGAAACTTGGGTTTATGTCTTTCTTTGTTAAAGCAACAATTGAAGCTTTAAAGCTTATTCCATCGGTAAATGCTGAAATAGATGGCGATGATTTAGTATATAAAAATTACTATGATATAGGTGTAGCTGTCGGAACAGAGCAAGGGCTTGTTGTACCGGTTGTTAGGGATACCGATAAAATGGGATTTGCCGAAGTGGAGAAAGCTATAGGAATTTTGGCTAAAAAAGCTCGTGAAGGTCAGCTTTCTATGGCTGATTTGTCAGGTGGGACATTCTCGATTTCTAACGGAGGCGTATATGGCTCATTATTATCTACACCGATTATTAATCCTCCTCAATCAGGTATTCTAGGCTTACATAAAACCGAGGAAAGAGCTGTAGTTATAGACAGTAAAATTGAAATACGTCCGATGATGTATATAGCTTTATCTTACGATCATCGTATAATTGACGGGAAAGAAGGAGTATCGTTCTTGGTAAAAATTAAGCAGCTTATTGAGAATCCTGAAAAGTTATTGTTAAATTTGTAAAAAATTGTCATTGCGAGCAGCCGTAGGCTGCGTGGCAATCTCATGAAATAATAACCAAACGCCTGAGATTGCTTCGTCAATTACTTCGTAATTTTCCTCACAATGACGTGGTCCCGTTTTTACTCTTTGAAAAAAAAGTAAAATCATTCAAAGAAAGGAAGTATATAATAATGATAAAATGTACTCGTCGTATTGAGTTCGATGCAGGACATAGAATTATAGAACATCAAAATAAATGTCAATTCCTGCACGGTCATCGCTATGTTCTTGAGATCGCTATAGCCGCAAACAAAACCGATAAGCTTGGTATGGTAATCGATTTTGGTTTAATTAAGGATTTAGCTAAAAAATGGATTGATGAAAATTTTGATCATAGCTTAATCCTACATCAAGACGATAAGGAAATGGGGCAGCAAATAGAAAATTGTACCGGTCAAAAAATATATTACATGCAAAATAACCCGACTGCAGAAAATATAGCGACGCATTTAAAGAATGAAATTTTTCCTAAACTTTTCGTAAGTCAAAACTTCTTCGTAACGAGCCTCAAACTATATGAAACACCGAATTGTTTTGTTGAGGTTTAGGCATGCAAGATTGCTGTTTAATTTTAACTACTACTAATGATTTGCAAATTGCCGAGAAAATAGCATCTGTTTTGTTAGAATTAAATCTTACTGCCTGCATTCAAATTGACGATGTCAAAAGTTACTTTAGATGGGATGGTAGAGTAACTTTAGAAAGTGAATATAGACTTGTAATTAAAACAAAATCTTCTAATTATAACGAAATTGAAAATAAACTCCTTGAAATTCATAATTATGAATTACCGCAAATAATAAAAATAAATATTGACTATGGCTTTCAAAAGTACTTAGAATGGATTAACCAAAATAATAAATAAACTTATAGTTGAGAAAATTTAAAAATTAAGTAAGTAAATTATGAAATTATGGCAAAAAGTTACCTTAGGGTTAATCTTAGGTATTATATATGGTATATACTTACCACAATATGTTAATTATATTAAACCTATCGGTGACATTTTCTTACGTTTGATAAAAATGATCATTACCCCTTTAATTTTCTTCAGTTTGGTTTCCGGTATCACTAGTATGAATGATAATTCTGCCCTTGGTAGAGTAGGAATGAAAGCGGTAGCCGCTTTTTTAGGTACTACTTTTTTTGCCACGGTTTTTGGACTCACTGTTGCCTTAGTATTAAAGCCAGGAGTAGGCGTACATATAGATTTCACCTCTTCAGGAACGACAAGCAGAACTTCATTTAATATAATTGATTTTTTTGTAAATATCGTCCCTGATAATGCTGTTGGGGCTTTTGCAAACGGTGATGTCTTACAAGTTGTATTTTTTGCTATTTTTGTTGGAATTACCTTAAACAAAATGAAATCTATCGGTGAACCTATTACTGATTTAATTCATGTAATGTCAAAATTAATATTAAAAATGATATCGTTTGTTATTCAATTATCCCCTTACGGTGCTTTTGCTTTAACAGGCTGGATTGTAGGCATGCAGGGAGTTGCGGTAATGATTAGTTTATCAAAACTTGTTGTAGCGGTAGTTGTGGCGATGACATTCCAATATTTAGTTTTTGGCTTACTTATATGTGTATTCTGTCGTGTTTCACCTATACCTTTTTATAAGAAAAGTTTTGAGTATCAGATACTTGCTTTCTCTACTTCAAGTAGTAAGGCAACTCTTGCAACTACTATGCAAGTTTGTCGTGAAAAGCTTGGCATTTCAGAGTCTAGTACTTCGTTCGTACTTCCGATAGGTGCGTCAATTAATATGGACGGCTTTGCTATAAATTTATCTCTTACCACCATATTTTTTGCTCAGATGATGGGAGTAACGCTTGCTCCTCACGACTATTTAGTCATTATTCTCACCTCAACACTTGGATCTATCGGTGGTGCCGGTATTCCCGGTGCCTCTTTGATAATGCTTCCTATGGTTCTTTCTTCGGTTCACTTACCTATAGAGGGAGTAGCAATTATTGCTGGTATTGACCGAATACTTGATATGCTACGTACTACTATCAATATTACCGGCGATGCAACAATTACTATGATTATAGACAACAGCGAAGATACTTTAGATAAGGAAGTATATTTATCTTAATGATATTGCTAACTAAGACCAGACATTGTTATTGCGAGCAACTATAAGCATTGTTGTCTGAATTGAAAAAAGCGTTTTATGTCATTCCCGCTTTCGCGGGAATCCAAGGAACAGCGAAATTAAAATATAGTTATCAAAATTTCTTTTCTTATTTTCAACTTTTAATTTAAAAAACTATTGATTTTAGAATCTAAAGTATGTATTACAATAGTTGTATTAACTTAAGGTTGAAGATATATGTTAAATTTCCTAAATAATACAGTACAATCAAAAAGGTTTGTATCTATAAATAATAGAACTTCAGTAAGTGATATACCTGAATCGTTTTGGTATTCTATCGCTGAAAATAGCTGTGATATTAATTGGGGAAATATACCATTACAAAAAAGTCCTTTTCAGATTGTTACTACTCAAGGCTTAATTCAAACATTAAAACCCAAAACCATAATTGAATTTGGAAGTTTTAAAGGAGCTTCCGCCCTTTGGTTAGCAGATATACAAAGTTTATCGGTAAAAGACGGTAAAGTTATTAGTATAGATATCGATTTTGAAAATATTGATCAAGCCGTAAAAGAAGATAATAGAATAGCATTTCTACAAGGTGATTCTAATATAAGTAGAGGCAATATTCCCAAAAGAAAAAATATCTGAACTAGTACATCCTATACTTTGAATAGAAGATGCTCATATTAATACTATAGGTATTTTAGAATATTTTCATAATAATATTTTTGAAGAAGGGGATTATTTCATCATTGAAGATACTAATATTGACTATAATAATGCATGCTATGATGTTTGGAGGAAAATTTTAGATGAAAAAACTTGTATAGCAAAATTAGAAAATTTAAACAATAAAATCGTTAGATTAACTAGCTGGTTGAAAGAAAACAAAGATTTACATTTAGTAGATACAAAATATGTAGATCCTTTCGGTATTATTAGTGCTTCTAAAAATTGGAACTCAGTTATAAAAAAGATTTAGATAAATTATGAGAAAGGAAATTTATCTAAAAAATTTTAATATTAATAGTGATGAAGTTTAACACAATTTAACTAAAAATCCATATAAATCTACTGTATTTTTTAAAAATTTTTTAGAAACAAAATATGTAAATTATACAAAAGAAATTAAAGATGCCGTAAATAATAATGCAGAAATTATACATATAAAAAATATCGATCAAAAAAATTATAATATAATGACTCCCTATGACACTGAGGTACGGATTAGCGGAATAGAAGAATTAATTTGTCATATGTATGGAGTAATAGGGATAATTGGTAGTTTGCCTGTATTATATAAAGAGGAAGATAAGAATATTATTAGAGCAGTAACACCAAGACGTAATTCACATAATGAATGTAGCTCTCAATCGCCGTATAATGATTGAGATTGGCATGTAGATGCTGCATACCGTCCAAATGACCAAGAAGAGTGATAACTTATCTCCTATAGTTGACTATTTAATCTTTGGGATTGTACATAAAGGACATGAGAATCCACCTATAGTATATATTAGCCTTAAAGATATATTAAATCAATTGAGCTACCAAGATATCTTAATCGGGCTTAGTAATGAATTTACAGTAATAAGTGCAGATTCTTTTTCATGTAAAATAGTGAGCAAGAACCTCCCTTTATTAGTAGAACATGCTACCGGTTATTGATGCTATTCCTGAAACACAAAGAGTAGCAGGGTTTTTAAATCAAACGCAAAACTATATATTATATCCGGTGATATTGTTGTATTAAGCAATAAAACGGTTTTACATAAAAGAGCTAGCTATAGTCCTAAATGGGATGGAAAAGACCGTTATTTTATTAGAATATATTCAGTGAAAGACATAAACCAAGGTATATTAGCAAATGCTGCTCAACCTTGGATATGGGTATAATAACCATTATACCAGACGGTTTTATGTAAATCACGTAAAAACGTCATTGTGCAAGCATTCATAGAATAGTGGTAATTGTCCAGTAGATAGGATCTTGTTGCATGGATCGATTTTTCAGTTGTCATACCGCGACTTGATCGCGGTATCCAGCTTAAAATACTAAAATTATTAGCATCAGAAGTTATTTTTATAGATATAATAGTCAAACCACAGTATGACATCGCATGCGTTTGTCCGATACATGCAACAACATCGCAGTCGTAGACTGCATGGCACTCCCCAGAAAATAATAAAAAAAATTCTGTAAATCAGAATTTTTTCTCTTCCTTACTTCGTCAATTGCTATGCAATTTTCTTGCAATGACAGAGACAGAACATAAGGCAGAAAATTAAGATAGGTTTTTATCCTAACTTGTGAAGTATAAATAGAAACGCCACAAAAATTTAACGGTGAGAATTGAGCAGCTTTTTTATTTCTTTTCTTTGTTGTGAGTCTTTATGCTATTTCTTTCTCTTATAATTTTCAGTTTAGTTTTATAAATGGAGCAACAAATAAAGCAGTATAGTATACTGCGTCAGAAGCATGTAAAGGTCTATTAGCATCCACCGCTATCCAATCTAAAGCTCTTTTCCCTTTGAAATCTTTAATTTTTTGATCTGCTCCATATTCTAATAAAATACGAGTAGGTTCAACATTAAGATATGATGATGCATAATAAGGGAAGTCATTCCGGTTTTAGAATTTTGAACATTAGGATTAACACCTAACTTAAGCAAAAGTTTTATTAAATCAAGATTATTTCTTTCTGCGGCTAGCATCATTCTGGTAATACCGTCTTCATATCTTAAATTAGGACTCATTCCCTGATTAATTAAAAGTTCAGCAATTTCCGGCTTCATAAATCCTATATTTATATGGATTAAATTCATGGATATGCCACACTTTAATAAAAAATCGGCAATTTTTATATTATTATTCGATATAGCATAATCTAAAGGAGTCCAGCCCAAGTATGGTTGATTTACTCC
Organism: Candidatus Rickettsia tasmaniensis; assembly: GCF_036857515.1. Lineage (NCBI taxonomy): Bacteria > Pseudomonadati > Pseudomonadota > Alphaproteobacteria > Rickettsiales > Rickettsiaceae > Rickettsia > Candidatus Rickettsia tasmaniensis. The sequence continues at coordinate 21,921 of NZ_JAQCNX010000003.1, forward strand.
ATATCCCTCATCTAATATTTTTTTACTTCATCAATATTATCTGCTTTAATAGCATCTGCTATCGGTGTAATTGGATTTCCGACTTTTTGATCATACTCAACACCATTCACATATATCTTTTTTAAACTCAAGTTTACATTCCATAACATGAATAGAAGAAATAATAAAAATAATTATAAACTTTAAAATTACTTGAATAATTTTCATATAATCAATCTAGGTACTATGTGGCTATACAGCATTAAACCTTTGTCGGTAAGATAGATATTTTCATTTAGTCTAATTAAGTCTAACGCTTGATAATGCTTAAGATTATTCATATCTAAAATATTCTCTAATTTCGTGTTTAATTTCTGCTCTAATGTAGAAATATTTATACCTTTGCTAAGGCGTAAACCCATCATTAGCATTTCTTCAATAATCTCTTGATGAGTTAACTTAGTATTAGTTTGAATACCAACATTTTTTGTTTTAACCGAATCTAACCATTTTTCAGGTTTATGCCACATCATAATTGCCGATACTGAACTTGAGGATTCAATAATTCTACTATGAGCTCCGGGGCCTATACCTAAATAGCTATTATAATTCCAATAAGTTAAATTATGCAAACATTCATGCCCTATCATAGCATAATTGGATATTTCATATCTAAAATACTTTTTAGATTCTAGATAATGATTCGTCCATTCATACATTTCAGCTGCCGCATCTGAATGCGGCAAAATCAGATTACCCTCCTTAAATAATTTATAATACGGCGTGCCTTTTTCGATAGTCAATTGATAAAGAGAAATATGCGAGGTAGCGAGCTGAATAGCTTGTTTTAATTCTTCTTGCCAGTCTTTTAATGTCTGACCGCTACGTGCATATATTAAATCAAATGACACTCGTAGAAAAATCGTATTTGCCGCCTCAATTGTTTTAATGGCCTGCATACAATCATGAGTTCTACCTAATTTTTTTAAATCGTCTTCTTTTAAGGATTGCACTCCTATTGAAACACGATTAATTCCGGCGGCTTTGAATGCTTTAAATTTTTCAGTTTCAAAGGATGTGGGATTAGTTTCTAGAGTTATCTCGGTTTGATTATCAATAATTGCTAGATTACTGATTTTATTTATTATTCCTTCAACTATTACAGGATTCATTAAAGAGGGAGTACCGCCCCCAAAAAAAATAGATTTTATATATTTATCTTGAATAATATCCTTAAAATATTCAATTTCAGTTTCATAAGATTTAAGCCACTGATTATGATCTATAGTACTTGCCACATGAGAATTAAAATCACAATACGGACATTTTAACAAACAAAAAGGCCAATGAATATAAATACTTAAATCATTAGCCATAACTCTCATATTTTGTATTTTTGCTAGTGCTAGCTTAGGTTTTGTGGACATTGCTAAAAAGATTTAATTTTGGTTATTTTGTGCTACAAATTATAAGATTTTTTTGAAATATAAATAACTATTTCTACAAAAATCTTATTAATTTTCGCTAAAAAAGACCTCAAAATAGCAAATCAATTAGCAATGTCCACAAAACCTAGCATTTTCTGTGATTTTATTCCAAGGTGGATGATAAAATACTATTCTAATTCAAAGAAAACTTTAAATAAAGCTTTTAATTTAATAGATATTATTAAAATAATGCAAAAAAATTACCCACTATTTTATAATTTTTTTATTAACTTTTTGTGTTCAAGCTATGGGAAGTAATAATGAACAAATATATAACCCAAAAGACACTAAATTTCTAGAAGAAACTGAAGCTCTAAAATGGGCAAAAGAGCGTACTGATAAAACAGAAAAGGCTTGCCAATCTATGCCTACTTATAAGGTAGTTAAGAAAGAAATAGAATCTGTTTGCTATGATCAAAGAAAAACTCCTTTTGGTGCTATACGCAAAGGTTACGTGTATAATTTTTGTATGGATTATAAAAACCCGCAAGGGTTATGGCGTAGGACATTGGTTGAGCATTACTCGAAAGATAAACCAAATTGGGAAGTTCTAATCGATTTTGATAAATTATCCAAAAAACTCGGTAAAAAAGTAATGTATCGAGGTGGGAGTGATTGTTTTCAAAACCCTAATCATTTCTTAATTACCATGTCATTTGGCGGTAAGGATGAGATGTTTTTTAGAGCATGGGATTTAGAGAAAAAAGATTTTGTAAAAAATGGTTTTGAGCCAGAAACAAGTAGCGGGAAATTACTAGAAGGTAAATTTACTGTCCCTACTTGGGTTGATCAAGATACTATTATATTTAATCCAGTTTTGCATCAAGAAGAAGTGACTGACTCTTTATATCCTAGCTCGCTCTACATATGGAAGCGAGGAGAACCTATAGAGAAAGCCAAAAAACTATTTGAAATACCAAAGAATTATATACGTGTATCAGCCAGTAAGCTTTTATCCGATAATATTTCTTCATCTTTAATATTTATATCTGCAGATAAGGATTTTTATAATTACGATAATTATATTTTAGATACTAAAGATGAGAGCTTAAAATTACAAAAAATAAATATGCCATCAGATGCAACACCTGAAGGTTCTTTTAAAGAATATGTATTTTGGCTACTGCGTTCCGATTGGCAATTTAAAGATAGTAATATAAAGCAGGTTCACTTGTTGCTATACACTACGCTGATCCTCTAAAAGAAGATAGCGATAAAGCTAGCTTAAAAATATTATTTACCCCAACAGAGAGGGAAGTATTGTATTTTGTAGGAATGACTAAAGATACGGTATTTTTAACTAGCTATGAGAATGTTATTTCAAAAGTAGTAACATTTACATTAGAAAATAATGAATGGACAAAACCGGTAACTTTAAAAGTGTCTTATGAAAATACAATTTTTGGTATGTTGTCTGATGATGAGGAAGAAGATGCATTAATTACTATAGAAAATTCTATAGTTCCTCCAACTATCTATTTATGGGATAAAAATCATGAATTAAAAGTTATTAGAAAGCCTTTGTATCCGGTTGATAGCAAAAATTATGTTGTAGATCAAAAGGAAGCTACAAGCTCAGATGGAGTTAAAATACCATATTTTATTGTCCTATAAAAAAGGTACAAAATTTGATGGTAAGAATCCAACATTACTTGAAGCATACGGCGATTTTCAAGTAATCAACTCTCCATATTTCTCTCGCATGGAAAATGAAGTATGGGTTAAACATGGCGGGGTTAGTGTTCTTGCTAATATTAGAGGTGGCGGAGAGTTTGGTCCTGAGTGGCATAAGGCGACTCAAGGAATAAAACGTCAAACCGGCTTGAATGATTTTATTGCAGTAACAGAGGATTTAATCAAGCAAAATATTACTAGCCCTGAGTATTTAGGAATTAAAGGAGGAAGTAACGGCGGATTGCTAGTAAGTGTTGCAATGATGCAGCGTCCTGATTTATTTGGAGCTATAGCATGGGAAGTACCGATACTTGATACGATATAAAGAATTCGGAGCAGGACATTCATGGGTTACAGAATATGGTGATCCAGCAAAAGTAGAAGATTTAGTACATATCAAAAAATATGCACCGCTAGAGAATTTATCTTTAACGCAAAAATACCAAGCTGTGTTAATTACAGATTCAGTATTAGAGCAGCGTGTACACCCATGGCATGGAAGAATTTTTGAGTATGTGCTTGAGAAAAACCCAAATACTAAAACTTACTTTCTAGAAAGTGTAGATAGTGGGCATGGTAGTGGTAGTGATTTAAAAGATAGTGCCAATTATTTGATCAATATTTATACATTTTTTGCAAATGCTTTGAAATTAAAAATTAATTAAATTTAATACTAGGTCAATATGTATTACTTATTATACTACTGGATAGTTTAAAAAAAACCGTCGATGTCATTCCTGCGAAGACACATGGGTGTTAACTTAAGGAAAAGGTCACCCCGTGGCTTGACCACAGGGTCCATATAATTTTAGTATTTTTAACTGGATCCCGCGATTGAGTCGGCATTGTTGCATGGACCGGAAAACCTACTCGATATCATTCCCGCGTAGGCGGGAATCCAGAAAAATAACTTCAATATTGCTACAGAAGTTACATACTTGATAAAATAACCATATAAACACTTAGTTTTTATATGCTTGACTGGATTTCTGCTTTAGCAGGAATGACATAATGTAAATATAATAAAATTCAAGAAAACAATTTTCCAATTCCGCTACGTAATAGATTTTTAGGATTCATTTTACTGGCTTTTTTCATTATCTCGCTTATTTGTTTATATTGCTTTAGCAAAATATTTACCTTTTGTACCGTAGTTCCTGCTCCGGCAGCTATACGTTTCCTACGAGAAGCATTAATTATATCGGGATTTTTACGTTCTTTTGGCGTCATAGATAAAATAATTGCTTCTTGATGTTCAATTATTTTACTATTTAATTTTGATTGATCTATTTGATCCATAATTTTACCGCTACCCGGTAACATACTAAGTATACTTCCAAAACCTCCCATTTTTTTTATACTTCTCATTTGCTGAAGATAATCATTTAAATCAAACTTACCCTTTTTTAATTTAGCTGCCGTTTTTTCGGCTTCTTCTCTATCGATACTAGCTGCTTTTTCAACAAAAGAGATAATATCACCCATATCCAGTATTCGAGAAGCTAAACGTTCAGCATCGAATTCTTCTAAATCAGTTAGGTTTTCACCGCTACTTAAAAATTTAATCGGCTTTTTAGTAATATATTTTACACTGAGTGCTGCACCACCCTTGGAATCACCGTCAATTCTAGATAAAATTAATCCTGAAATTTCTAACTTTTCATTAAAACTACTCGCCGTAACTACTGCATCCTGCCCTGTCATACTGTCGATTACTAACAAAGTTTCTGTAGGCTCCACTATCTTTTTTATTGCAAACGCTTCCTCCATCATCGCTTTATCAATTTGTGTACGACCTGCCGTATCATAAATTACGACATCATAAGCAGAAATTTTAGCCTCGGCAATAGCTCTTTTGACAATATCGAGGGGTTTCTCACCTTGCACAATAGGTAATGAATTAATCTGTACTGAGTTTGCAAGTATAGCGAGTTGCTCTTGTGCGGCCGGTCTGTAAGTATCCAAAGAAACAAGTAAAACTTTCTTATTTTGATTTCTAAGCCGCAAAGCAAGCTTACTACTCGCCGTAGTTTTACCGCTCCCTTGCAGCCCTACCATTAGGAAATTTACGGGCGGCTTTGAATTTAAATTTAGCTTTGTCTCACTTTTACTTGAAGCTAAGAGATTGATCATCTCTTCATGGATAATTTTAATTATCATCTGTCCAGGTGAAACAGACTTAATAACCTCCTGCCCTAAAGCTTTCTGTTTAACTTCCGCTATAAAATCTTTTATCACCGGTAATGCAACATCTGACTCTAAAAGAGCCACTCTTATATCCCGCATAGCAGCATCTATTTGGGCTTCCGTCAAAATGCCTGAGCTAACTAGCCTATCAAAAATCTTCGTTAAATTTTGTGTTAAAGTTTTAAACATGCAAATAATTTAATTTATAAAGTTCCTAAAACCTAATATATACTACGAGTAAATGAACAATAGTCAAAATAAAACATAAATTAAATTTATATTCTAGAGGGAAACCGCTTTCTATCTTAAATATCTATTAACTATTTTTTTTAAAAAAAGGAGTATATTTCTCTCAATATATTTTGTTGTTTTATGGATAACATAGAAAGGAACGTAGTGATATCGTGTTAATTACTAGAAAACTCATTCACCACTAATATATAACTTGTTTTTAAGTCCAAATCATAATCAATAGTATTATATATTAACTTTTTTATGTCGGTAAATTTTTGCAGTAAATATGAAGGGTGTCTATTTGATAGTTTATTAAAAATCTTATTTTCTAAATCTAGAAGTTCAATATTAACGTTGGCAGATTTTTTAAGGATTCTATTCATTAATAATAATAAATTATCAATAAAATCTAGCCATAATTCTCGGTCTTTAGTAGTAAAGCGATTAATAAAATCTAACGTTTTGTTATCTGCTATCGACTGAATAAACTCGGAATATAATTCGTTTTTAGTATGATGGATAGATGATCTAACATTAATTTTAAAACATCTTGATCTAATTGTAGAAATAATACTTGCAGCTCTTGAAGTAATTAAAAAAATGTAACTATTCTTTGGTGCATCTTCAAGAATTTTTAAGCATGAATTCGCTGCATTCAAATTCATAAGATCCGCCGAATAAATTATTGCAACTTTATAACCTGAAATTGCAGAAGTTTTACTTAAGAAGTCTTGTAATTTTCTTATTTGTTCAATAGAAATATTTTTAGCATTAGATGTAGCTGAAGTTTCCCTAGCGATGAAATGATAATCAGGATTGTTTTCAAGAGGAATGCTATTCTTAAAAAGCTTAATATATATAAACTCTTCTAAATCTTTTAAAGCTTGCTCTATATTTTCGGCTTCGATAAGCCAACTATTGTATAGCTTATTATGTTTTAAGTTAAACTCTAGGCGTTCAATTATCAATGGTTGTAATATCGTTATGAATTGTACTTAAGAAGTATTCTGTATCATTCCGGCTTTTGCAGAGCATTGTTGCATGAGCCGGTTTTTCTAGTATCACCCCGCAAGCTTGTAACGGGGTTCGGAAATTATTAGTACTGTAAATACGTTACTTCTTTTAATTACAAGCTTCTTTCATTTTTCTTCCAGCTCTAAAAGTAGGTTGATTGTAAGCATCTATTTTCATTTTTGCTCCGGTTTTTGGGTTACGACCCTCACGTGCTTTTCTATGATGTATTTCAAATGAACCGAAACCTGTTATATTAATATTATGGTGGCTCTTTATAGCACTAATCACACTATCAAGAACTAAATTAAGTGCTTTCTCGGCCTCAGCTTTTGTTAATGTTTTATATGAAGCATGTTTATGATTATGACCATGGTCGGTCATAAATGCTATAAATTCGGTTTTATTCATTTTTTTTGGTTCTTTTTTGTTATGTGTACTCATAATAAAATCAATTCTCCTTTGATAGGTTAATGTGTATTGATGTTTTTTTATAAAACAATATATACAACTGGCAATAATATACATCAATATATTTTTTATGTGAGTTAATTATAACAAACTACCCACATACTGCAAATGCCAGTTATTTACAAAGTTTAAAATATATACGTTATTATATTAATTTATAAAAAAATGTAGCCATTTTACATCAGTAATACTGTTAAAACTAGCTTAATCAAGTAATTAAAGTGAAAATTTATCATTAAAACCCTAATTTATTGTCAGTAGTAAATTACAAAAACTAATTTTCTACTCTATAAAAAATTATAAGTTTTTTAATAAAAAACAATATATACTTAATTTACATAAAAAGTGGGAACCGTCTTTCACCTTTTATATAGAATATTTCTAACCGAATAGCAGATTATGTAATAATTCGCTATTCACATTAATTTAGAATAAAATTTTTAAAGAAAAATATATTAAATCCAATGTTATTGTCTGAAATTTGTATTAAACGCCCTGTCTTTGCTACAGTTTTGAATTTGGTTATCGTAGCTCTTGGAACAATTTTTTTTACCAAACTACAAATTAGAGGCACTCCGGATATTTCAGTTCCTATTATAAATGTCGAAGCTCATTATGCAGGTGCCGATGCCTTATATATGGAGCAAGAAATAACGACACGTATAGAAAAAGCTTTAAAGACGGTTAAAAATTTAGATTATATAACTTCTCAAAGTTCTACCGGCGAAAGTAGTATTACTTTATCGTTTCTATTATCTACCGATATTGAAGTAGCACTAAACGATGTCCGCGCCAAAATATCGGATATCACTTATATGTTCCCGCAAGATATGAAAGCCCCGTCAGTTGCAAAACTTGATGCTGATAGTTTCCCAAGCCTCTTCATAAGCGTTGGAAGTGATCAATATAGCGATTTAGAATTAACAAAGATCATCGAAGATAATCTACAAACACCGTTAGATAAACTTGAAAGCGTAGGACAGTCACAAATTTACGGCGGTCGGGAATATATAATGAGAATAGAACCCGATTCTACAAAATTATATCAACATAAAATTTCTTTATTGGAGATTGAATCCGCAATAAAAGAGCAAAATAAAGATTATCCCGCAGGTACGATTAAAACAAAAAGTAATAATTTTATAGTAACTCTTGAAGGTTCTTTATCTACACCGGAAGACTTCGGTAATATTATTCTAAAAGTACAAAACGAAGGTATCATAAAATTACGAGATATAGCAAAAATATCTTTAACTTCTCCCGATGAGGACATAATTTTTAGATATAACGGCAAAAGCTCTATTGCCCTTGGTCTTATAAAAGAATCAAAAGCTAACGTCATAGATTTATCACATGAAGTAACTAAAGCACTAGAAAGAATTAAAGAATCCATGCCCAAAGGAATAAGCATGGGTATCGCATATGATGGAGCAACGCATGTAAAAGCATCAATTTATGCAGTATTGCAAACAATTTTTGAAGCTTTAATATTAGTAGTTTTAGTCACTTATTTATTTCTTGCTTCTGCTAAAATTACCTTAATTCCATTTGTGACGATTCCGGTATCGTTGATCGGTACTTTTAGCGTAATGTATGCTTTTGGATTTTCTATTAATATATTTACGCTCCTTGCTATGATACTTGCTATAGGTTTAGTGGTCGATGATGCGATAGTTATGCTTGAAAACATTTTTAGATATAATGAAATGGGGCATAAACCCATGGAAGCGGCTATGCTTGCTTCTAAAGAAATCGGCTTTGCAATCATTGCTATGACTATTACGCTTGCTGCCGTATTTTTACCCGTGGGTTTTATAGAGGGTTTTATCGGGAAATTATTTATTGAATTTGCTTGGACTTTAGCATTTTGTGTTTTGTTCTCAGGATTTGTTGCTTTAACTTTAACTCCTATGATGTCAAGTCGTATGGTTACAAAACATAATACGGACTTACCGAAATTCTTAGTAAAGTTTAACGACATTCTACAATTTATTCAAAATAAATATATTTACTATCTAAAGCTAACTTTTGATAATAAAAAGAAATTTGTCATCATTATTGCATCATCATTTATAGTGCTGATTATTAGTTTTAAATTTACTCAAAAAATTTTCGTACCCCAAGAAGATGATGGATTTTTACAAGTTTCTCTTAAAGGTCCTGAAGGTTCGAGTTTAGAATCTTCTACTAAAGTAGTGAAAGAAACCGAAAAAATCCTTGCTAATTATAAAGATATATTAGGTTATCTAATGGTAATAGGCGCAGGCGGTAGCGATAATGTTTTTGGATTCATTCCTCTCAGAAATTGGGGTGAGCGTTCTCGTTCCCAAGAAACTATTAAGAATATGTTAAATAAGCAGTTTTCTGAAATACCGGGCATGTCGATTTGCGCTATGGATCCACGTTCAATGGTTAGCGGAAATGCAAGTAGCCCTATCGAGTTTACTATTCAAACGAACCTTGAATATGATGATCTAGATAAAATATCACAACAATTTATTGATATAATGAAAACAAATCCTATTTTCTTAAATGTCAATAGAAATTTACAATCGGCAATGCCAACTATAAGTATAGAAGTCAACCGTGATAAGGCTTATTTATACGGAATGGATTTGGCAAATATAGGCAAAACAGTACAATATTTACTTGCAGGTCAACAAATCGGAAATTTTAGAATGAGTAATGATTTATATGACGTTATATTACAATTTAATCAAAAAGATCGAAAAGATATTAGCGATTTTAGTAAAATTTTAATCAGAGCAAAAAATAATAATATGTTACCGCTTGAATCGATAGCCAATATTACGGAAAAAATATCAGTAAAATCATATAGTCATTATAATAATTCGAAATCCGTTACTATTTCTTCCGATCTTACTCCTGACGGGAAAATTGATGATGCAATTAATGAAATCAATAAAATAGCCGCTAAGTTACTTGATCCTAGTAATACTATAATTGAATATATCGGAGAAATTAAACAAATGAGAGAGGCAGACAGTAATATGCTTATAACATTTGTGTTTGCTCTTATATTTATCTATTTAGTGCTTGCAGCTCAATTTGAAAGCTTTACTGACCCTTTATTAATATTACTCGCCATACCTTTCTCAATAACCGGCGGTGTACTTGCTCTCTGGCTTGCCGGTAATAGCCTTAATATGTATAGTAATATCGGACTTATTACTTTAATTGGATTAATTACTAAGAATTCTATTATGATAGTAGAATTTGCTAATCAGCTAAGAGAAAAAGGGGTAAAGGTTCAAGAAGCTATAATAGAATCCTCAAAACTTCGCTTGCGTCCAATTCTTATGACTACTCTTGCTGCCGTAGTCGGAGCTTTACCTCTAGTTTTTGCAGACGGGGCCGGTGCTGCTGCTCGTAATTCTATAGGCTTGGTAATAGTTGGAGGATTAAGCATCGGTACTATATTTACAATTTTTGTTATACCTGTAATATATCAAACTTTTAAGAAGGATTAATAAATTATAGAATAATAAAATTTAGTAGACATATAGCGCAAAATGAGAAATGATTATTTTACGTTAGTTTTGTTGCATGGCTCGGAAAACACATACAGTGTCATCCCGAGGCCTCGCCACGGGATCCAAAAATGTAACCCATAATACTAGTCATTTTAGTATTTTAACTGGACCCCGCTATCAAATTGTGGGATGACAGAGGTATGAGCCACGCAACAAGGTCTTTTACGTTTAACTAAAAGGAGCTTAAATATGTTAATAAATACTTCTAATAATCCGCTTATTACTACTGTACATTTATTATCTTCTATAGGTGCTATAAATTGGGGCTTAGTCGGATTATTTAATTTTAATTTAGTCACACTTTTATTTGGCTCATTTCCAATTATTGTTACAATACTTTATATAATTATAGGCTTTGGTGGTGTATATTCTTTCCTTTGTTTAGGTAAGTTATTTTGTAAACCCGGAATAGAAAAGGTGAAGTAACTCTACCTTTTCGTCATTGCGAGCCGTAGGCTGCGTGGCAATCTCATGAAATCATAACAAACTCCTGAGATTGCTTCGTCAATTGCTATGCAATTTCCTCGCAATGACGACCTAACAACCTCACTTGTGCTATAGCAGTTATTGCTGCTGTTTCAGCACGTAATATATTACTTCCTAAACTTATAGATTTTGTATTCTTATATGAGGCAAGAAGTTCCAGCTCATCATTAGTAAAGCCTCCCTCCGGTCCTACAATAATAGTTATATCACTATTACTAAGTGATGATGAAATTCGTAATATAGAATTTTCTTCTTTTTCATGTTCATTAGCATATAACATCAAATTATTATTCTTTTTTAGATAATCTTGTATTGTGATAGCTTTTTCAATTATCGGGGGAGTAAGACGTTCTGATTGCTCTGTTGCCTCAATAACACATTTCATTAAACGTTCGATATTTACCGATCTAAATTGACACCACCTAGTAATTAACGGAATAATTTTAGTTATACCGAGCTGCGTAGCCATATTTATTGCAAGCATTAATTTATCTTGCTTTATTATAGCAACAGCAAGAGTTAACGTAGATTCTGTATAAGGCTTTTTTAACTGTTCTTTAAGTCTAACCGATAGGTTATTTTTACCTATATCGTTAATTTGTGCTAGAAATTCTCCATCCGTACCGTTAAAGAGACGTAAGCCATCATTTACTTTAAGACGTAGCACCGTTTTAACATAATGAACATGATCACTTGCTAATTCTATCTTGCTATTTTCAGCTAAACGACTATTAATATAAATACGGTTATATTTCATATATTTAGTACTATGGACGATAAAAAAGATGATAGACATCTTTCCAAACCAGCTTATAGAGAGGAATTTACAGGAGACACAGAACGCAACACCACAGCGTATATGGACATACGTGAGGATGCGAGTACCGGATCGACGTCTAAATTACCTCTAGAAGCGAAGTTTGTAAAGATGTCTAATAATATATCAGAAGAAGAAAATTTACCAAAAGAAAAAGAAATTGGCGGTGTTAAAGGTCTAGAACCGACAAGATACGGGGACTGGCAGCATAAAGGTAAAGTCACAGATTTCTAATGCCTTGCCTTCAACACACTAAAATTTTACCCTATAAACCGCAAGAATTGTTTGATTTGGTCTGGGATATAAAATCTTATCCTAAATTCTTGCCTTGGTGTTCTGCTTCTAGAATTATTTCAGAAAATAATCAAGAGGTTATTGCTGAATTAGTAATTCAGTTAAAAGGCTTTTCAGAAAAATATAACTCACGAGTTACAAGCAAAATAACAGATGATGGAATATATTTGATTAATACGGTAGCTATTTCAGGACCTTTTGAATATTTAAAAAGTACTTGGCAATTTGTTCCATGCACGGCAGGAACTGAATTAAAATTCTTTATTGATTTTAAAATGAACTCCGTAATACTGGATAAATTAATCGGCACTTATTTTACCAAAGCAACCGAAAAAATGATTATAGCTTTTGAAAGGAGAGCTAAAGAGGTTATTAAATAAAAAAGAGTAAGGTTATAGATCTATAACCTTACTCTCTAGAAAGTTTTGTATTTAGTTACTAGGCAATACCAGATATATATCCTTCATCTCCCTCATCTCCTAAGATTTGAGTTTGATCATCATTAAGATTATTATAATCAAGGCTATAAAACTGCTCTTCTTGTTCTTCACTAGTACTGGAAGAAGTATGATAATTAAATAATACTTTATAAGCTTCATTTATTTCAGCATATTTCTGTATTTCTTTTGAAAGTTCTACTGCTTTATTTTGCATAGCTTTTTCTGTACCATACCATAACTTACTTGTCAAATTTGGCTTGTATTCTGCTAATTGCTTATTTTTGTAACTTTCTCTATTTGCAACAGTTCCTAAACTTAAAGCTTTTTCAATATCTTCACTTGAATAGCCATTTTGTATTAGCTGCTGAATAATACAAGCATGTAAAGGAAGAATACTAGTGTCTAGAACTAATTTATTTGTATATTGTCCTTTCACGCCAGGTATTTCCTGATATAACGCACGATCTGCTGATTCTACTATTTCATAGCCACCATTATGTTTGTAACCAACGCCGTCTTCCGTTAAACTTAAGGTTGGTACGCGAGTTATTGCATTAGATATTATCTTACCATTCATTCCTTCAATATATTTACCGGTAAATTTATCTATACCGTTTTCATCTATAGCAGTACCGTATACAAAACTTCCTAACCCCGAAGTAGCCAAATACTCTTCAGCTTTAGTTGCTTCATGAGCTTTAGTAAAAAGCTTTATTTGTTCATTACTATCCATAATGCCTTTTGCCCCATAACTAGTACCAAAAACAGCCCCTGTTATTAAAGGTATTTTGCTTAACCAACTACTAGATGAAAAAAAACTACTTATTCCTGCAAAAAAGCTTCCTAATGCTAATTTAGTATAAAAACTATCATCTGCTTTTGCTTTTTCTATTAAAGATAAGTAAGTAATCGGTTTATTACTTCTGAATAAGTTATGTACTAATAATCTAAACATAGTCTATCTCCTTGTTTTTTTAAGTACCATATTTCATGGTCGTTAAATATAACGCAAATGCACTATATAACAAAAGTAATCAAATGTCAATCTTTATTTAATAATAAATTAATAAGCATTAATATTTGACTTGACACTTTTTAGAAAAAACCATATTTTATGGTAATATTGATCAAAAAGAGTATAGATATGCCTACGTACAAAAATTCTAAACATATTAGCACTAAAAAGCTTGCTTATATAGGGTTAGACCTCGCATATAAAACAGATGATTTAAATATTTATAAGCTAAAAGCATCAAAGGTCAATGAACAATTAACAGATAGCGGCTGGGAAATACTGACTGCTTCATGTGATAATATCAGCACTGCTAAATATGATTATAAAGCCGTCGCATTTATAAATAAAGAAACTAAAGAAGTTCATATTGCTAGTGCCGGCACAAAATTCAATATATATGATTTATTAGACGACTTGCTTATCGCTCTGCACTATTTACCTACTAAACTAACTCCACTTCAGGATTTTGTTAATGAAATAATTAACAAATTAGGCGGCTTAAGTAAAGCCACAGAATATAGTTTTAATACTAGCGGTCATTCACTTGGAGCAATAATTGCAGATTTAACCTTAGTAGAAATACATTCTCGCAACCTACATTTTAATAAATCTACAACTTTTGACAGCCCTGGCTCAAAACCGATAATTGAAAGAGGCATAGAAAAAAATTTATTTACTGGAAAAGTAACAACTCCAATAAAAGAGCTAGCTACCCATTCTAAGATATATAATGCAAAACATAATCTTATTAATATTACTAATAAGCATTTTGGCAAAACAACAATGGTACTTCCTGATAAAAAAACAGCACTACCACAATCAGAAGAATGGACATCATATTTATATAATTTTGCCAAACAAAAAGTTACAAAATATCTAGGAATTAATGGAATAGTCGAAGGCTTTGAAGAAATCATAGCCGGAATCAGTAAACATGGACTTGTTAATTTTTCTGATTTGAAACAGAATATTACTTTAACCGTAGATGATTGGGAAGCAGCAACACAAAAATATGCTAAAAATACTCTAAATTTAAAAAATAATTTATATAATCAAATAGTTGGAACTGAAACCGGAGCTAATTTAGTTGGGATGTATAATAATTTTCAAAGCTGTAGTCAAGAATATGCTCAGGAAGTCAAAACAACAGGAGATATAAGTAATTATCATCTATATCCTCTAATATGTTAAATAAAAAAATAACATTTATAGGCAGAAATCACCTTTTGCCTTTCATATTCATTATTTCTTATTTAGAGCAACTAAATAGATTTCCGTAGATTCACTGCGGCTGGATGAAGGTTTAAAATGTTTCACTGTTTTAAACTCATGCTTTACTTTATTTAATAATTCATTTTCTGCACCGCCACGAAAAATTTTAGCAATAAAATGACCGGAGGGTTTTAGTACTTTTAAAGCAAATTCAAAAGCTTGCTCACATAAAAGTAAGGTTCTTATATGGTCTGTAGCTTTATGACCTATGGTATTTGATGCCATATCACTCATTACTATATCAGCTCTACCATCTAAAGCCTGAATAATTAATTCTTCCGTATCTGCTTCAAAAAAGTCCTTTTGACAAAATGCAACTCCAGCAACAGGTTCGATTTCTAACACATCGATAGAGATTATTTTATTATTTAGGTTATTATCCGAAGCTTTAATAAGCTTGGAAGCTACTTGACTCCATCCCCCAGGAGCTGCTCCTAGATCAACAATTTTCATGTTAGGAGTAAAAAGTTTAAATTTTTCATGAATTTCAAGTAGTTTATATGCAGCTCTCGACCTAAAGCCGTCTATACGTGCTTTTGCAACATACGGATCGTTTAATTGGCGTCTAAGCCAATTACTAGAAGAGACGGTGCGTTTTTTAGAAGTCTTAACTCTAACGAATTTATTTCTATAACCGCTTAAATTATTTGTCATAAAATCTTTTATACTTATAAATAAATGAAGAATAAGTAGACGAAGTTTAATCTGGAAAAGAGCAAGGAATCCATAAGACGAGGAACGAAAGCCGTTAATAATACTTGAGTACCACAAGTACTTGTAGCCAATTTTTCAAATTAAACGAGTATGCTCTTTTGCTATTTTATCTAATACAGAATTAACAAAACCAATTTCATGCTCATTTAACATATCATTTGCTATGTCCGTATATTCGTTGATTACTACTTTAGCAGGCGTAGTAGGGCAAAATAATAGCTCACATATACTAACACGCAATAAAGCTTGGAGTAAGATCGGCATATGTGCAGGATCTTTATCATTTGTTAAATGATTGTCGATAATTTCGTCTAGTTTATTAATATTTTCAAATACTGACTTTACCAGCATTTTAAAATGACTTATACTTAATGATATTTTTAAATTCTCAGGTAAATCTGTTATAGAATTATTATTTTGATAAAAAGAAAGTACATTTTGCATGATATCATCCATATCGTCGTTATTTTGCAATATGTTTTGATAAATAGCTTGCACTGCTGCAATACGTGCAATCGACTTTTTATTAATTTTATTTGAACTCATAGAGAAAAGAAATTTAAAATTTAATTTTCGTCATTGCGAGTATGATATGGCGTGATATCATTCCCGCGAAAGCGGGGATGACATCGGAAACCAAGGAGCAACGTCTACTCACAATGACGAAATGATATCTATAACCTTGCAAGGTATACCTTAAAATAATTTATTAGTAAACTTATAAAATTTTTATGCTCTCTATAATAGGATTTATTATAACAATTAGTATCTTGGTATTTATCCATGAATTTGGGCATTATTGTATTGCTAGATATTTTAATGTAAAAGTTGAGGAGTTCTCGATAGGTTTCGGTAAAGCACTAATAGGCATTACCGATAAAAAAGGAGTTAGGTGGAAGATTTGCCTTATACCGCTTGGCGGTTATGTCAAGATTTACGGCTATGATCGCAGCCTTATGGATAAGACTAAAGAAGTTAACGAAAAAGTAGCTTTTGATGCTAAATCTTGTTTAGAACGTTTTTTAATAGTTGCAGCAGGTCCGTTAATTAATTATTTACTTGCCATAATAATATTTGCAGGTTTTTATTGTTACTTTGGAAAAACAGAGATTCCTCCTATAATAGGTGATGTAGTAGCTTCATCACCGGCAGAGAGAGCAGACTTAAGAGCAGGAGATAAAATTGTTAAGGTTAACGATAAATCTGTTAACGATTTCGGGGACGTGCAGAGAGAGATATTAATTAACGGTTTTAGCTCTTCTACTTTAACTATAGAAAGAAAAAGTGAGGAATTTATCATTAATATAATACCTCAAGAAATAATTATATCACCTCCCGAAGAAAAGCAAGTTAAGAAAACTCTTCGCATCGGTATTATAGCTAAAAATGAACCTATTCATACTAAAATAGGAATTTTAGGAGGATTCTGGGAAGCTATTAATACTACCATAGATATGTCTGCTTTAACTCTAAACGCAATATCGCAAATGATTTTAGGGAAACGTTCATTCGATGAGATAGGAGGACCGATAGCTATTGCTAAAGAGTCAGGCAAATCTATAGCTGGTGGAACCCAAATGTATCTGTTATTTATAGCAATGCTTTCCGTTAATTTAGGGTTACTTAACTTACTACCTATACCGGTGCTTGACGGCGGACATTTAGTATTTATATTATATGAAGCAATTACAGGTAAATTACCGAATCCTAAGACTAAAAATATTTTGTTACAATTAGGAGCAATAATCATAATTTTTCTTATTATAATTGCTGTTTCCAACGATATACAAAATTTGTTTTCCTAAATTATAGATTTGCTTGCTCTCGTTTATATTATCTACTATAGTGGAGTACATTAATTATGTTTGAATGCATTAGTTAGGAGAACTTTGTATTATTCTTAGCTAAAAGCGGGAATCCAGTTCTTTGTCATACCACAACTTGAACGCGGTATCTAATTTATTATTTTTACCGTGGTCAAGCCACAGGATGACATCGGGTTTAAACACAGAAATTTAAATTAAATCTTAAAGAAGGTTTTAGGTGACAATCAGATCAATTAGTAAGTTAACAATTTTATTATTAACGATTTTTTATTATCATATTTCATTAGCTGATTCTGTAATTCGTAAAATAACTATCGAAGGTAACCACAGGGTTGAGCGTTCTACTATTGAGAGCTATTTAAAGCTTAAGGTAGGAGAAACCTATAATAATTCTAAAGAAGATGAGGCAATAAAATGTTTATATGCCACCTCACTTTTTAGAAATATAAATATGCATATAACAAATGATGGTAATTTAATAGTTAATGTTACTGAAACGCCTTTTATAAGTAGTGTAGTATTTAGCGGTAATTCTAAAATCAAAACTAATATGCTCGCTAAAGAAATTTACACAATGTCGGGCGAATCTCTTAGCCAAGCTAAAATTGAATTAGATGTAAAGAAAATATTAGAAATTTATAAACGTAGTGGACGTTTTGCTACTACGGTAACACCTAAAATTGAAAATTTAGAAAACAACAGAGTTAAGGTTATTTTTGATATAGCAGAAGGACCAAAAACCGGTATTAAATATATTTATTTTAGCGGTAATGAAAATTATAGTGATTCAGAACTTAAATCTATTATTTTAACTAAAGAATCTCGTTGGTTTCGTTTTTTAGAAAGTAACGATACTTACGATCCTGATAGAGTGGAGTATGATAAAGAATTACTGAGAGAGTTTTATCAATCTGTAGGTTTTGCAGATTTTAGAGTAATTTCGGCATCGGCAGAACTCAATAACACTAAAGAATATTTCACCCTTACCTATTCCATTGAAGAGGGAGAAAAATATAGCTTCGGTAATATTACAATAGACAATAAATTAACTAATATAGATATAACACCACTTAATAAAATTGTTAATATTAAGCAAGGCAAGGTTTTCAATATGAAAAAGGTTGATGATATAGTTGAAAAAATCGGAGAATATTTTACAGCGAACGGTTACCCTGCGGTAAATGTTTATCCGGATATGATGAAAAATGCTAACCATACTGCAGATATTAAATTTATTATTGAAAAAGCCGACAAGGTTTATATTAATAAAATTAATATTATTAATAACCTTAAAACCGAAGACCCTGTTATAAGAAGAGAATTTAAAATAGAAGAAGGTGATATAATTAATCGTTCATATATTGAAAAAGGTGAGCGTAATCTTAGAAATTTAGATTATTTTGAGAAAGTAGCAATGAGCTTAGCTCCGACTAAAGCTAAAGATAAATATGATGTTAACGTTGAAGTTGATGAAAAATCTACTTCCTCTATAGGTTTTGATTTAGGATATAATACTGCCGGCGGTTTATTCGGACGTTTCTCTTTCTTAGAGCGTAATTTAGTCGGTACCGGAAAACTGCTTAATGCCGGTGTACAAGTAAGTAAAAACACTACAAGCTATTACGGTGGTATTACCGCACCGCACTTTTTAGATCGTGATTTATCACTTGGCGTAAACACATTTAGAAACTATACCGGACGCGGTGCTAGTGTATTAAATACAACTGATCAAAGCTATAAGTTACACTCTATAGGAGTCAAAACTTCTCTTGGTTATGAAATTAAAGAGGATTTAGGTCACGAAATAGATTATTTAATCAAACGTGATATTTTAAGTGCTCCAGCTCCATCAAGCTCAATATTCTTAAAGGAGCAAATGGGAAGATTCATTACTTCTGCTATAGGACATACTATTATTTATGATCAAACCGATAATAAAATTGTTCCAAAGAACGGTTATTTAGTAAGCGGCACACAAGAATTTGCCGGCGTTGGAGGTGATAACAAATATATAAAGCATGAAGTTGACGGTAAATATTATAAATCTTTCATACATAACAAGCTTACTTTAAAAGTATCTACTTCCGGAGGCGATATTGCAGGGCTTGAAGGAAAAATTATTAGAATTTCCGATCGCTTTAATTTAGGTGATTATAGTTTAAGAGGCTTTGCAAGCGGTGGTGTAGGACCTCGTGAAAAGGTCACTAACGAAGGACTTGGCGGTGAGCGATATTACACATTCTCAACAGAGCTTAATTTCCCAACACCTGTACCTGAGGAATTTAATTTAACCGGTGCAGTCTTTATGGATTTAGGAAGCGTTTGGGGAGTAGGCCTAAATAAGAAACAATATCAAACTCCAAACGGTTTTTATAACGATAAATCTCTTAGAGCTTCCGTTGGTTTCGGCTTTATTTGGGTAACACGTTTTGCACCGATCAGAATGGATTGGGGTTTCCCGGTTAAGAAGAAGAAATATGACGATACACAGCATTTCCATTTAAGATTTTCGACGCATTTATAAAGATGTTTCATTGTCACCCCGTAGCTTGACCACGGGGTCCAATTAAGGATGCTAGTCTTTAGCATTTTAAAATTTTTTTATTGGATTGCCACGCTCCTTGTCAGTCGTCGCTCGCAATGACGAAACATGTCTCGTAGGAATCCATATCTCAGCATAATATAATCATATTTCAGCCGATGTAGCTCAGCTGGTAGAGCGGCGCATTCGTAATGCGTAGGTCTGGGGTTCAAATCCCCACATTGGCACCATTTTCTAAATAAAACTATAGCCCTATTTTGATAGACGTGGTAGAACCTGAGGTACTAATAATGTGTAGAAAAACGCATTCGTGTCATACCGTGGCTTGACCACGATATCCAAAAAAATAACTTACAATACTAATCATTTATTATCACCATCAATCCAAGTGGTCAAAAAGTCCAGCATCTAAAGAACCTAAAGCGGTTTTAAAAAATGCTTATAAAATAAGTAATGATACTGAAAGACTTATTGCTGTTGATATAAAAAATGACCAGTTTATAATATTTGATAGGTGGTAATGTAGCTCATGTAAGGACATATAAAGAAATAGAGAGAGATGCTGTTTTGAAAAATAACCTAATCACAACAAAAACATGCAAATAAGGTAATAAAAGCTTTAATGAAACCTCGCAACGGTATAAATTACTGAAATAACAAAATGAAATAAACAATGACAGATAAATTATGGTATGAAAAAATAAATGAAGAAGATGCATATATCAGAAAAACACTTCAAGAATATATAGATTTATATTTCTTTGATTCTGTAGAATTTAAAGCAGTAGAAGATATAACCTTAGAAAATTTAGGTGAATTTTTAGCAGTAATGTTAAAACATTATCAACAATATCATTTTCATTTAGGCGAATTATATGGTACTGGAGAAATATTAGAAGAATATTCCGATTATGTTTTTATGGATGATGAAAAATATATAAATTATCCTAAATATTCTAAAGAGGATAGACGTAATTTAGGTTGGTTATTGATAGTAAATTATATATAAATGTGTAATCCAAGACTACTTCCAGAAGATGTCCCGCATTTAATAGAATTTTTACACGCTAAAGATGGAGAAGTGACAAAGGCTCAAGAAAAGCTAAATACCTACCTTGCCCAATTTGATTTAATGAAAAGACAAGATGAAGATTACAGATGCTGGGAAGCAATCACAAAAGAACGTCAGCAAGCTATAGCAGAAAATAAACCTTTACCAATAAGACCTATGAGTATTGAACTATCAAAATGCTTGAAAGATTGAAGTTGGAAACTTTTTTAAGACCATCATAGAGCTAGCGAAAGCATCGGGAGTACAGCTGGCGAAGATGATAGCGATAGAGCAAGTAACGGAACTTGCAGTAAATGCTGTAAATAACAACGCACTATCTGGTTTAGAGCAGAAGATAGAGAATAAAATAGCGGGGAGCGTTACTCCGGCTTTAAATTCTAATAACGGGATATTGCTAAGTGCTTACAGTCGTTTAGAGCAGAACGGTCACAAGAGAACATGACGCCATGCGTGATTCCCTGAGCCATAATATAGGCAAGATTGCAGCAACTGCGGTAATGCACTTTATTAACCGCAAGGTCACCTGAGTATTTTAAACTGGATCTCGCTACAAATGAGCTAGGATGACAGGGTGGAATTAATCCATGCAACAACACCAATGCTACACGGAAATGACAATAAGGTCTATTATAAGAGTGGTGTAAAACAAAACTACCTTTTTTAGGTAATTCCATTATATTTTGTAAAGAATTATAAGTTTTTGCTAAACAATAATATATACTTAGCTTTATATAAAAAGTGAAAGCCAATTGTCACCTTTTATATTCAACTTCTTAAGCCGAATAGCAGATTATGTAATAATTCGCTATTCGTGTTAATTAACTACTATCTTTTTTCTTGGAGGAATATAGATTGTTTCATCTTCAGCATGCGAAATCTTTTCTAAAAGTCCGATAAAACGGTCGTTATTAGGTACTAGCTTTACTATCGCCCACCCCTCTTCTATTGATTTCTTTATGCGTTCTATATCAGATTTATGCTCTGAAAAAGATATAACTTTTTGTGCTGGGTTTTGCATATTGATAAATCAATTATAGTTAATTAATATTATAGTAAATATTTTTAATAAATCAATCACATATTTATTATTTGCTAAATATAAATAAAATGATTACCATCTATTATGTCTTGTCTACTTATATCATAATAAATAGTTTAATTAAAAATTAAAAGTTGTACAATAATTTTTTATTTTAAACATATATGTCACTTATTAACTTTATTTAATTTAAACTGTATAATTAAATTATGTCAAATGATAATTTACAACCGCCTGCTCTTTCTAAAAAGCAATTATTTGCTTTTTTTGGTATGGTTGTCGGCATGTTTATGTCGGTACTTGATATTCAAATTGTCGCTAGCTCATTATCCGTAATAGCTGCCGGTCTTGCCGCTTCAAGCGACGAACTTTCTTGGGTTCAAACATCGTACTTAATAGCTGAAATTATCATTATTCCTATTACCGGCTTTTTAGCAAGATTACTTGCTACTAGAATTTCTTATTTTATTGCAGCTTTAGGGTTTACGGTTATGAGCGTATTATGTTCGCTTGCAACTAATATTGAATCCATGATTATCTTTAGAGCATTACAAGGCTTTTTTGGCGGTGCTATGATACCGACGGTCTTTAGTACCGTTTTTATACTTTTTCCTGCATCGCAACGTCCTATCGTTACTATCTTAATTGGACTTGTCGTAACTGTTGCCCCTACTTTAGGACCTACACTCGGTGGATATATTACAGAGATTTTATCATGGCATTTTATGTTTTTATTAAACGTCATACCCGGTATTTTCGTATGCACGGTAGTTTTTTTATATGGGGATTTTGATAAACCAAATTATAAATTACTGAAAAATTTTGATTTTCTCGGTATATTATTAATGGCTTTAACGCTCGGCTTATTACAGTATGTGTTAGAAGAAGGAAACAAAAAAGGTTGGCTTGAGGATAATTTAATATTATTCTTAAGTATTACAGTAGTTTTAGGTTTTATTTTATTAATCATTAGAGAACTAACCTTTATTAATCCAATTTTAGACTTAAAAACATTTCTTTATAAAGACTTTACTTTTGGTTGCCTTTATTCGTTCGTTATGGGTATCGGATTATACGGGGCAGTATATATATTACCGCTATTTCTCTTTACTATTGCCGGATATGATACATTACAAATCGGAGCTACTATGATGGTGACGGGCGGAGCACAATTTTTATCTGCACCACTCGCCGGTAGAATGTTAGGGCTAGGGGTAGATTTACGCCTGATGCTTATTATAGGGCTTGGAGGGTTTGCTCTTGGATGTCATTTGAATAGTTTTCTAACGCCTGATTCTAAATTTGCTGCATTTGTGCTTCCTCAATTTGTTAGAGGGCTTTCATTAATGTTTTGTTTTATACCAACTAATAATATAGCTCTTGGCAATATGCCGAAAGAAAGAGTAGGCAACGCTAGCGGGCTTTATAATCTTACTCGTAATTTAGGAGGAGTGGTAGGGCTTGCAATAATCAGTACTATACTTACTAATGATACTAAAACCTTTATGCAATATTTATCGGAAAATATCTCGTCTACTTCTATAATGGCATTAGAACAACTAGATTCTTATACTGAATTATTAAGCGGAAAAGTTTTGAATCCCGAAAAAGCATCATATTTGTTATTAGCAAAAAAATTAAATCATGATGCTTTTGTAATTGCAATAAATAATATATTTAATATGATAGGGCTGTTATTTGTATTTATAATGCTACTAATACCTTTTACTTCAAATATCAAATTAACCGAAAATGTTAATGCTCACTAAAATTAAATTTATATTATATTTTCCTTGGTTATTATTAGAAATATGGAAATCGGCTTCCGCGGTTATTAAAATAATTTGGCAAAGAAAGATAGGAATAGAGCCGGTTTTTGAATGGATTGACGCAGAAGGGCTAGAAGAAATAGGCGAAATAATGTATGGTAATTCGATTACTCTAACTCCAGGTACAGTAACACTTGATATAAATAATAATATGTTATTAGTGCATGCACTCAATAAATCATCGATTACCAACCTACAAAGAGGTATAATGATTAAAAAAATTAAGCAGATATTAAAAACAACTTGAAGCAGAAAATGATATCAGATGTAAATGCTCTAAAGTATAAAAAAGTTTTACTTAAAGTGTCAGGGGAAGCTTTAATGGGAGATAAGCAATTTGGGCATGAATATGACATAATAAAAAAGATTGCCAGCGATATTAAAGAAGTTATCGATTTAGGAGTAGAAGTCGCTATTGTAGTCGGCGGTGGAAATATTTACCGCGGGATTAATGCAGCACTTGTCGGTATGGACCGAGCTTCAGCGGATTATATAGGTATGCTTGCAACGGTGATTAATGCTTTAACTTTACAAAACATTATGGAAAGCCTCAATATCTATACAAGAGTTCTATCGGCTATTCCTATGATGAGCGTGTGCGAGCCTTATATTCGCCGCAAAGCTAAAAGACATATAGAAAAAAAGCGTGTAGTAATTTTTGCCGGCGGTACGGGTAACCCGTTTTGTACAACCGATAGTGCCGCAGTACTTCGTGCAATCGAAATGAATTGCGATATTTTATTAAAAGCAACTCAGGTTGACGGTGTATATGATTCCGACCCTAAAAAAAATCCGGATGCTAAAAAATATTTCACTATTAGCTATAAAGATGTTATAACTAATAACCTGCGAGTCATGGATACGGCAGCTATTGCAGTTGCAAGAGAAAATAAATTACCTATAAGGGTATTTTCGATAAAAGAACAGGGAAATTTTGCTAGAGTAATACAAGATAAAGGGGAATATACGACAATTGAGGAATAATATATTGTAGTGTGAATTGTTGTATGATTTTTATGTCATTCCCGTATAGGTGTTGTTGCGTAGAGACCAAATCGTCATTGCGAGCAGCCATAGGCTGCTCGCAATCTAGAAAAAATAATAAAAAATTCTGTAAATCAGAATTTCTTACTAGATTGCTTCGTCAAAACTTATAGTTTTTCCTTGCAATGACAGAAAAACCAATCTACGCGGGAATGACATCGGGGGCATTTCCTAATACACATAACAATGTCTCAATTCGTGTACTAATAATAATATATGGATCAATAAAGATGGAGCAAGAGCATTTAAAGAAAAACTTACAAGAAAAGATGGAGAAAGCTCTAAAAGTTTTAGATCATGAGCTTAAAGGACTACGTACCGGTAGAGCTTCAGTTAATTTACTTGATAGCGTAACCGTGGAAGCTTACGGGAGTAAAATGCCGCTTTCACAAGTTGCTTCTCTATCCACCCCTGATGCACGAACAATTAACGTGCAGGTTTGGGATAAATCTATGGTATCATCGGTAGAGAAAGGAATTACGATAGCAAATCTTGGCTTAACTCCTGCAACAGACGGTCAATTAATCAGACTGCCGATACCGGCTTTAACTGAAGAAAGACGTAAAGAACTGGTAAAGCTTGCTCATAAATACGGTGAAGATACTAAAATTTCATTACGTAATATTAGAAGAGACGGCAATGAAGAACTTAAAAAGCTAGAAAAGGATAACGTTATCGCAAAAGATGAGCATCATAGCTTATCTGAACAAGTACAAAAGCTAACCGATGATTATAGTAGTAAGGTTGACTCGGTAATAAAACAAAAAGAACAAGAAATAATGACTGTTTGATTTTCTATGTCATTCCTGCTTTAGATTTGTTGCGTGGATACTAAATCGTCATTGCAAGGAGGCATTGTTGCGTGGACTGGTAAAATCCACTGTGTCACCCCATGACTTGACCATGGGGTCCATAAAAACAATAAAAAATACTAATAATTTTAGTATTTTTAACTGGATCCCGCAATCAAGTCGCGGAATGACAGCGGTGGAATTGATCCACGCAACAATACCTTGCGAGGAGCGAAGCGACGTGGCAATCCAGAAAAATCGATCCATGCAACAATGCCAAGCGAGAATGACATAAATTGAATCTATACTGACAAAATAAAATGACAAAATTAGTTAGAGATTTAATTCCAGAAATTATCTTAAAATCAGGCAGGATACCAGTTACTCATATTGCTGAATCATATGAGTATAAAGAATTATTAAAAAATAAACTACTAGAAGAAGTAGAGGAATTTTTACAAGATGAGTATATGGAGAAGTTGCCGATATATTAGAAGTACTTGAAATAATCTGTAATATTAATGGCTATAAACTAAAAGATATATTAAAAATTAAAAAACAAAAAAAGAAAGTTAATGGTGGTTTTGATAATAAGATAATTTTAGAAAAAATAACTAATTAGCTTTTTTGCCTTAATTAATAAAATAAAGGAGTCATGCAATAAAATCGGCTATAGAACCTTGTATCACAGGCTGTATCCAGGATCTAGCTTACCAAGTCGCGGGATGACAGAAATACCATTACACACAGGCAAGCCTTCACGAGAATAACATCAGACTATACCACTCAAAATAATAAAACTATGATAACAACAGAAGAAGCACAGAAAATAGCAAAATTAGCTAGATTAAAATTTGAAGAAGATACTGTAGAAAAATTTTCTACTCAGCTTAGTACTATTATGGATATGATCGATATTTTAAATGAAATAGATTGCAAAGATATAGAGCCTTTAACTTCGGTTTCTAATATGAATGCTAGAATGCGAGAGGACGCCGTTACAAGTTCTGATTTATCAAGTGAGTTATTTGATAATGTAAGTGGAAATAGTGCTCAGCTGGCTAAAGAAGTAAAATATTTTATCACTCCAAAGGTTGTTGAATAATTATGACGGAACTAAACAAACTAACAGTAGCAGATAGTATAAAAGGTCTAAAAAATAAAGATTTTACAAGTACGGAATTAATAGGTGCACATATTAAACAAATAGAGAAGCATAGAAACCTAAATGCTTATGTTACCGAAACTTTTGACTTAGCTTTAAAACAGGCTGAAGCAGCCGATCAAAATTATGCTCAAAATAACGCAAGAACCCTTGAGGGTATCCCGTTTGCCGCTAAAGATCTTTTCTGCACGAAAGGAATTAGAACTACGGCATGTTCTAATATACTGAAAAATTTTATACCTAATTATGAATCAAGTGTTACACAAAATATTTTTGATAAGGGCGGTGTGATGCTCGGCAAAACCAATATGGATGAGTTTGCTATGGGTTCAGCAAATATCACTAGTTGTTTTGGAAATGTAATTAGCCCTTGGAAAACAAATGATGATAATGCTGATTTAGTTCCAGGCGGTTCTTCAGGCGGTTCAGCTGCGGCAGTTAGCGGATTTATGGCATCCGCTGCTCTTGGTAGCGATACGGGCGGCTCGGTACGTCAACCTGCAAGCTTTACGGGTTTAGTCGGTTTTAAACCGACATATGGTCGTTGCTCAAGATACGGAATGATATCGTTTGCTAGCTCCCTTGATCAAGCAGGAATATTTACTAGAAGCGTTTTAGACAGTAGCATTATGCTTGAAGCGATGATGGGATTTGACGAAAAAGACTCTACTTCGATTAAAGCAGAAGTTCCAGAGCTACAATCCGCTATCGGAAGTTCTATGAAAAATATGAAGATAGGCGTACCTCTTAGCCTTGGTGAGGGCAGTATTATTGAACCTGATATTATGAAAATGTGGCAGGATACCATAGAACTACTTAAAAACACCGGTGCTGAAATAGTTGATATTACTTTGCCGCATGCTAAATACGGTGTTGCTGTTTATTACGTAATAGCACCGGCTGAAGCTTCTTCAAATTTATCTAGATATGACGGCGTTAGATACGGTCTGCGAGTAGAACGTGAAAATATGACGCTTGACGAAATGTATGAAATGACTAGATCAGCCGGATTTGGAGAGGAAGTAAAACGTCGTATTATGATTGGAACATATGTGCTATCATCTAGTGGTATGGATGCATATTATCTAAAAGCTCAAAAAGTACGTCGTTTAGTTGCAAACGATTTTAATAATGCTTTTGCAAAAGTTGATGCCATTTTATTACCAGCCGCCCCGACCGCAGCTTTTAAGATTGGTGAAACACAAAATGATTCGACTATTATGTATTTAAACGATTTATTTACTATTCCTGCAAGTTTAGCCGGTTTACCTTGTGCATCGGTTCCTGCTGAATTATCGGCACGCGGTTTACCTCTTGGGATACAGATTATAGGTAAACAATTAGACGAATATAATGTTTTGAAAGTAGCATCGACAATTGAGTCAGGTGTAAAACATATTAAATTTGAGCCAAAGGGTTTTTAATTATGGCATATATTGAAGGTAATACGGGAAAATGGGAATATGTAATAGGGCTTGAAATCCATGCTCAAATTTCCTCAAAATCTAAGCTTTTTTCAGGAAGTAGTACTATTTTTGCAGCAAGTCCAAATTCGCAGGTTGCCTATGTTGATGCAGCAATGCCCGGGATGTTACCGGTATTAAATAAGCATTGTGTACACCAAGCAATTAAAACAGGGCTTGGGCTTAAAGCTAAAATAAATAAATATTCGGTATTTGATCGTAAAAATTATTTTTATGCCGATCTGCCGCAAGGTTACCAAATTTCGCAATTTTACTGTCCTATAGTACAAAACGGCACTATGGAAATACTGACTAGTACCGGCGATCTTAAAACTATTCGTATTAACCGTTTGCATTTAGAGCAAGATGCGGGTAAATCTATGCATGATCAATCACCACATTACAGCTTTATCGATTTGAATCGTGCCGGTATTGGGCTTATGGAAATTGTGACCGAACCTGATATATCATCACCGGAAGAAGCAGCTGAATTTGTAAAAAAGCTAAGAAATTTGTTACGTTATATTGGCAGCTGTGACGGTGATATGGAAAAAGGCTCGATGCGTTGCGATGCTAATATTTCAGTAAGACGTAGCGGCGAACCACTCGGTACAAGATGCGAAATTAAAAATATTAATTCAATTCGTAACATCATTAAAGCAATAGAATTTGAAGCTAAAAGACAAGTAGACTTGCTTGAAAGCGGTGAAGAAATAATTCAAGAAACACGCCTATTTAATGCCGATAGCGGCGAAACGAGAACTATGCGTTTAAAAGAAGAAGCACTTGATTATAGATATTTTCCTGATCCCGATTTATTACCGCTTGTTATTTCTGATGAGTTAATAAATGAGCTAAAAGCAAATTTACCTGAGCTACCTGATCAAAAGATTGAAAAATATATGAAGGAATTTAGCTTAAGTAAATATGATGCCGAAGTAA
Organism: Candidatus Rickettsia tasmaniensis; assembly: GCF_036857515.1. Classification (NCBI taxonomy): domain Bacteria; kingdom Pseudomonadati; phylum Pseudomonadota; class Alphaproteobacteria; order Rickettsiales; family Rickettsiaceae; genus Rickettsia; species Candidatus Rickettsia tasmaniensis. Next base: position 51,269 of record NZ_JAQCNX010000003.1, read on the forward strand.
TAGTAGCCGATGAATCGGTTGCTGGGTATTTTGAGAAAGCAGCAAATGAATGTAACCCTAAAATGCTTACTAATTGGCTAACTAGTGAATTGTTCGGCCAATTAAATAAAGCATCGATAGGAATAAATGAATGCAAAATTACCCCTAGTAACTTTGCAAAACTGGTAAAATTAATAGAAAATGATACTATTTCCGGTAAAATTGCAAAAACCGTTTTTGAAATTATGTTTGAAACTGGTAAAGCACCTGATAAAATAGTAGAAGAAAAAGGACTTGTACAAGTTTCGGATAATAACGTGCTAAACACGGTAATTGACGAGGTAATAGCTGAAAATCCTGAATCAGTAGAGTGTTATAGAAGTGGTAAGGATAAATTATTCGGTTTCTTTGTAGGGCAGGTAATGAAAAAAACCAGCGGTAAGGCTAATCCGACGCTTGTGAATCAGCTTTTAAAGGAGAAATTGAGTTCTTGATGCTATTCCTTTGAAGGTATTGCCCGCCCGTATGGATAGATTTTCCTGTCATTGCGAGCAGCCATAGACTTTGGCATGGCTCGGTTTCATCGTCATTGCGAGCAGCCGTAGGCTACGTGGCAATCTCGCCAAATATCCTGAGATTGCTTTGTCAATTACTACGTAATTTTCCTCGCAATGAGGATTTGATATCCGTGCAACAAGGGCAATGCCTCATAGGATGACACAGAACATACTCAAACTTAAAACATTGTTTTTATGAAATTTCTGAAAATATTTTTACTATCTTGCTTACTAGTCTCTTGTGAAAAAAAAGAAACGGAAAAAACTTTAATAGTCGGTACTGCCGCAGATAATCCTCCTTATGAATTTATCCAAGACGGAGAGATTGTTGGGATTGATATCGATATTATCAAAGCAATAAGCGAACGTCTAAATAAAAAAGTTATTATAAAAAACTTCGACTTTAACGGTTTACTTGCAGCTTTGGTTAGTGAAAATATTGATGTTGCGGTGGCGGAGCTTTCCGTAACACCGGAGCGTGCCGAATATATCAGCTTTTCCGATAATTATGCTACTGCAAGATTTGCCATAATATATAGAACAGGCGATAATATACAAAATAGCAAAAATCTAGAAAATAAAATAGTAGGGGTACAGCTCGGTAGTGTTTTAGAAAAAAAAGCACACGATCTATCACAGACGATAAATATTAAAGTTCATTCTTTAGCAAATCATTTAATGTTGGTTGAAGAATTAAAAGCCAAAGTCATAGATGCTATTATTTCTGAGGAATTTCAAGGCAAAAAATTAAAAGAAAATAATTCAAATTTAGAAAGCAGTACTTTAGAAGAATTGTCATCCGATTTTGCTATAGGCATGTCTAAAAACTCAGGACTAATTAATAAAATTAATGAGGCAATCGATTCATTAAAAAAAGACGGAACCATTAACAAAATTATGAAAAAATGGCTGGGACAGTAACAGAAAGTCAATTTAAAAATGCTATGAGCCGATTCCCTCAGGGAGTGACTATTATAACAACAAATTGCAATAACGAACTTTTTGGCTTTACTGCTAGTTCTCTTACTTCCGTATCTTTAAAACCGCCGTTAATATTATTTTGCCTTAATAAAAACTCTTTTAGTATAAACAGTTTTCAAAAAAGTGATAAGTTTGCAATTAGTATTTTAGCAGAGAATCAAATTGATATCTCAAAACATTTTGCTAAATCACAATCTAATAAATTTACAAAAATTGATTATGAGCTTGGCAATAAAACTGATTGCCCTTTAATAAACGGTGCAACTTATCATATAGAGTGTAATAAATATGCTTCTTACGATGCCGGCGATCATGTTATATTTATCGGTGAAGTAATAAATACTGCCATTAAAAATGATTTAAAGCCTCTATTATATTTTCATAAATCGTATACAAAGATTTAATTTTGGTTATTTTTTGCTGCAAATTATAAGATTTTTTGAAATATAAGTAACTATTCCAGCAAAAACCTTATTAATTTTCGCTAAAAAACACCTCAAAATAGCCAATCAATTAGAAATATTCACAGAACCTAGTTTAATTTGAAAAATTGGCATTGTCTAATAAGATCTGCGGTTCGAACTATATTAAGTATACATTGCGATCCAAGAACTTTAGACGCCTTGCTCTTGTCCAAATTAAACTTCGTCTACTTACTGTTCATTTATTAGGAGTATACATTGCCAATATGTTAAATATCGGTCTTAGTGGTTCTACCGGTAAAATGGGAGAAACCATTCTAGAGAGAATAGATAAATTTAAAGATTGCAAAATTGCAGCAAAATTTAATAGTACTAATAATTTAGATGATTTAGATAATTTTTGTAAAAATTCTGATGTGATCATCGATTTTTCTACCCCTGAAATATTAGAAAAATTAATTAATTATGCATTAAAACATAATACAAAATTAGTAATCGGAACCACAGGTCTCCAACCTCAACATTTTAAGCTTTTAGAAAAAGCAGCTCAAACTTTACCTGTTTTATATTCTGCAAATATGAGTATAGGAGCTAATTTGCTTAGCTATCTAGCTAAAGAAGTAACAAAAATACTAGATGATTACGATGTTGAAATTCTAGAAACACATCACCGTAATAAAAAAGATTCACCCTCAGGAACTGCTGTTATGCTTGCTGAAACAATTGCAAGCAAAAAAGGATTAAATATAACATTTAATCGTGGTAATAGACTAAGAAGCAAAAAAGAAATAGGTATTTCCTCGCTTCGTGGTGGGAATGTTCACGGTATACATGAAATATCTTTCCTAGGTGACGATGAAATAATCACCTTAAAACACGAAGCTCTGAATAAAAATTCTTTTTCTATTGGTGCAATTAAAGCCGCTATTTGGCTACAAGATAAACCTTCTGCTTTATATTCAATGCAAGATATTTATAAAATATAATTAATATAGCTTGAAAAAATACCTTTAAGAGGCTATATTTTATTATGTAAATAACATAATCCTAAGGTTACTTATGATCGATTATACAAAAACTTTAACTGCCACCTCAAAAAATAAAACTTTTGATGAAGGCTTAAGAAAATACATGCTTAAAGTATATAATTATATGGCTTTAGCACTTTTACTAACCGGTGTAGCAGCTGTAACGACTATATCAGTTGAGCCTATTTATAATTTAATGTTTCAAACAGGTTTCGGTACTATTATAATGTTTGCTCCGCTCGGTATTGCTTTATATTTCTTTATGGGCTTCGGACGAATGAACCTACAAACGGCACAAATATTATTTTGGGTTTATGCCGGTTTAACCGGTATATCGCTTGCATATTTAGCTCTTATTTATACCGGTGCATCAATAGCTCGTACTTTCTTTATTTGCTCTTCCGTTTTTGGAGCAATGAGTTTATACGGTTATAGTACAAGTAGAGATTTAACATCTATGGGTTCATTTTTTGCAATGGGTCTTATAGGTCTTATCATTGCGTCATTAGTCAACTTGTTTCTAAAAAGCTCGGCTCTTTCTTTTGCTACTTCTCTTATTGGAATAGTAATATTTATGGGATTAATTGCTTGGGATACTCAAAAGATTAAGTCTATGTATTACATGGCAGGAAACGATGAAGTAGGACAAAAGCTTTCTATTATGGCAGCCTTTACTTTATATTTAGATTTTATAAATCTTTTCCTATATTTAATAAGATTTTTAGGCAATAGAAGAGATTAATTGGTATCATTCTTGCAAAGTTCATGATTTTATTTCATTGCTTCGGTTTTTTCATTGTTATATCACGATATAGTACTGAATAAGACCTCGATGTCATATCCCCGCAAAAGCGGGGGCCTTGTTGCACGGCTTGGAAAGCTTATTCAATGTCATTCCCACGTGGCATTGTTGCGTGGATACCGGATTATCATTGCAAGCGGTCGCAGCGAACTCGACAATCCAGAAAAAATAATAAAAAAATTCTGTAAATCAGAATGTTTACTGGATTGCTTCGTCAATTGCTGCGTGGTTTCCTCACAATGATGAGGATTTTGCCCACGCAACAACACTTTTTCACTATTAGTTAATATTAATCAGGTTATTTTTATGTCTAAAGAGAAAACTCAGCAGGAATTATTATTACAAGAGCAACTTTTTACAGCCCTGAAAACTAACGATACAGAATTGAATGCCAAAATATCTAGAGCCTGCGAAGGCATTGCCGAATCTGTTATTGACCTTTCTAATGACCAATCTCCTACTGCTGAAAGCCTATATATTAGCTATATGGCCCTAGCCGATTTAAACACTAAGGATTTAGCTAAAGTTACAACAATAATAAAAAACTCGTTTCCAGGAGATAAAAACAAGGAATTAAGGGAAATAATCGATGCACCTCTTTTACAGCATTTAGTTATGGCAGAGGCAATTGAACGACAGGTTGGATTAGATGATAGCCGATATAACGCAGATTACAGAAAACTTGAAGAAATAAGAAATCCTAATGACCCTAAAAAAGCAATTGATGCTATGCTACGTGATAAGAGGGTGGCACAGCAAGCTGAGTTTGAGGGGAAAGGAAAAAAGGCAGCAGGAGTCTCGGCCGGTTATGTTGCTAAAGATAACGCCGATAATACTTTTATTTTAAAACATTTTTATAAAACTCATGCTGCATGCCAAAAAATACAAGATAATCAGGCACAAAAACAGGCTATTGCTGACCGAAGAGACGGAGTACAAGAATTAATAGGCTCTACCATGTATCAACTTTTATTACATGATCGCGCACCAAAAGAAGGGCTGGTAACAGCGGATGAAAAATACCCTGATTCACTTTATGTACGTTCTAAATTTTTTGATAATGCTGTAACACTAACAGAATTTTCCGGTTTATCAGGTCAAACTAGAGTCAGAGCTAATGATCAAAATTTAAAAAAGTTGGAAGGATTTGAAAAAGCCATAGCTGCTTGTCATATGCTGGGGGAAGTAGATTATCATGCTGGTAATTTAATGGTACAGGATGGTAAAACAATAACCAAAATTGATCATGGTCGTTCTTTTTTAGCATTTCATAAGAATTTTGACAGTATGATTCAATCAACAGCTAAAATGTTTGCACATCCTGGTGTTGGCTACAGTGCTGCTATTAAAGCAGGTAATTTCTCATTTAGTATCGATAAATATAGCGAATCGTTAAATCAAATGATAAGTCAATTTGATGAGAAACAGATGGAAGCAATAGTTGATCAAAAAATTGATGAATTAAAAAAAGCTGGGTTTGATCCAAAAAATATTGCGTTATCCACTAATATTAAAAATTTTGATGATTTGAGAAAACACTATAAAGGCAGTATAAAAGAAAATCTTGTTAATATGCAAGAAGTGGCCAAAGGAGCTGAGATAGTAACAAAATTCAGTAATGTTTTACCTGAATTTAATAATGGTGGTTGGTTAGAGGCTTTCGCTAATTCATCTGTAAAAGACCCGGTACTCTATGCAATAGATAATAACATTACAATTGAAGGTAAAGATGCTAAAGCGTGGGCGTATGAAAATAATTACCAAATTAAAATTTCTATAGGCTTGAAAAAAGAAATAATCAAGGAACAACAATGGAGCAAAGATTTGGACGGAAAATGGCAAGAAAACGAAGTTGAGGTTAAGACAGATAAAGTAGAAGTACAAAGTACTGATCCTGTAAAATCAATGCGTATACAAGACAAATCTACAGGCGAAAAATTGGCATCACTAATTGTTGATTTTACAAAGCAGGCAACAACTAAAAACGTAACCGATAAAGCAGTAGCAAAATTCTACGACAATATAATGAAAGCGCTAAAAAAAGAAAAATATCTTACCGAGCAAGATATTGAGGGTATAAAGAAAAATTTAAAATATCAGGATAATATCGAAAACACGACCAATTTATTAAATGCTAAATCTTTCAAGTTAAATTCTAAAGATACTATATATTACAAGGTAGGAAATTTTTGTGAAAAGATAGGTTTACCTAGTATCTCAAATTATTTTATGAAACAAATTTCTCCTGAGAATTTAAATAAAATTCATAATACAGAAAAACTTATAGCAGAAAGTATAAAAATTGGTAATGTACTACAACAGAAGAAGCAAGAAGGACTCCAAACAAAAAGAGTAGAAACGGTAAAAGGAATCGCATTCTCTAAATTACAAGCTAGGAAGGAAAGACATCAACAAAGGTAAGCATTATTGAGTGTATGCCTTAAACGTCATTGCGAGCAGTCACAGAGTCGTTGCATAGTCCTAATGTCATTTCTCTAGCTAAAAGCGGAAATACAGTACCTTTTCGCTGTCATACCGTGGCTTGACCACGGTATCTAGAAAAAAATTTAAAAAAGACTAGATCCTGCGATCAAGTCGCAGGATGAGATTAATAGTTACTGGCTTTCCACTTTTAGCTAGAAATGACATACTATAGGCCAAGTTGCGGTATGACATAATAACATACAACAACTATAAATTCTTATTCTTTTTCTGCATTTTTTCTAGCAGACGGTGAGAGCATAATGCTTAGCTCTTTTAGAGCTTTATCCTCTACATAGCTTGGGGCGTTCATTAGTAAATCTTCAGCCTGCTGGTTTAAAGGAAACGCAATTATTTCCCTTATATTTGTCGCTTCCGCAAGCAGCATAACGATTCGGTCAATACCAGGGGCTATTCCACCATGTGGTGGAGCTCCAAACTTAAATGCTCTAATCATCCCTCCAAATCTCTTATCAACTTCCTCTTCACTATAACCTGCTATGGAAAATGCTTTATACATAATTTCCGGCTTATGGTTTCTAATAGCACCGCTGGACAATTCAATACCGTTACAAACAATATCATATTGGTATGCGGTAAGTTCTAATAACTCTTCAGTGGTTTTAGCTTGCTCTAAAGCATCTATTCCGCCCTGCGGCATAGAAAACGGATTATGGCTAAAATCAATTTTTCCTGTTTCTTCATTTAACTCATAGAATGGAAAATCGGTAATCCAGCAGAATTTAAAACAATCTTTTTCAAGTAAATCAAGCTCTTCACCAAGTCTTATTCTAACCTTACCGGCAAGTTTAGCAGCTTTCTCTTTCTTATCACTAGCGAAAAATACAGCATCACCGTTACTAATACTAGCTGTAGCTTTTAGACTCTCTAATTGCTGCGGGCTTAAGAATTTTACTACCGGTCCTTTTGCTTCACCGGTTTCACTAAATTGAATATAGCCAAGTCCAGCTGCTCCTTCTGATATCGCAAACTCTATCATTTTATCGAAGAAACTACGAGGCAGTGCAGCTGCCTTAGGTGCAGGAATTGCACGAACTATGCTACCTTTTTTAATATTCTCTCTGAAGATTGTAAAATCGGAATCTGTAAATATCTCAGTTACATCGGCAATTATAATAGGGTTACGCAAATCAGGCTTATCAGAGCCGTATTTTAGCATAGATTCATTATATGGAATACAAACGAAAGGAGTCTCTGATACTTTCTTATCCGTGAACTTAGTGAATAAATCATACATCACAGGCTCAATAGTACTAAATACGTCTTCCTGTGTAACAAACGACATTTCTACATCTAGCTGATAAAACTCGCCGGGTGATCTATCGGCTCTTGCATCTTCATCCCGAAAACAAGGAGCAATTTGGAAATAACGATCAAAGCCTGATACCATCAATAACTGCTTGAATTGCTGAGGTGCTTGCGGTAATGCATAGAACTTACCCGGATGCATTCTACTCGGTACTAAAAAATCCCTAGCCCCCTCAGGTGAGCTTGCTGTTAAAATCGGAGTTTGAAATTCAGTAAAACCGCTCGCCGTCATCAAATGACGAATATGAGAAATAATTTGTGAGCGGAGTATTATATTATTATGTAATTTCTCACGTCTAAGATCTAAAAAGCGATATTTAAGCCTAGACTCTTCGGGAGCATCTTTTTCGGTATTAATAACAAAAGGTAGAGTGTCCGCAGCTGACTCAACACTAAATTCCACAGCTAGCACTTCAACATGACCTGTCGGAAGCGCATTATTAATCGTGTCCTCTGATCTTGCTACAACTGTACCCCTTACCGTAATTACCGACTCATAACGCAAACGACTTGCATCCTCCATAAGCTGAGGGTTTTGATCGGTAAACACGATTTGAGTTATACCGTAATGATCACGTAAATCTATAAAAACTAGATTCCCGTGATCTCTTCTTCTATGTACCCAACCGGATAGTTTAACTTCTTTTTCTACATCGGATATTTGTAATTCGTTACAATTATGAGTTCTGTATTTATGCATTTTTATTTTTTTATTATACGATTTCCCCTATATTATATACATAAAATTGCAAATTTTCGCAAATAAAAACTAAAAATTTATCTTGATATTGCAGCAGCTTTTGGCTTTGATGGGCGTTGCTGATAATTTTGTTGTTGAGGTTTTACTTGATTTAACTCACCTTTAATCCATTCATATATTGCTTTCTTAGGATTTTTAATTATCTCTGCAACATTTTCGACTAGATTTATTATTCCTTTAACTAACGATAATACATCTTTTGCTATTTCACCTATAGAATTATTACCTGCTTGTAGTTTTTCTTGGTCTTGCTTAGACAAATTACTAAGTATCCTATTCATTCTTGATTTAAGCTCATCTTGTTCTGGCTCTTCTTTTGTAAAATGTGACTTAAGTTTTCTATCAACAATTTTTTGTTCTTCTGGAGTTAAATTTTTATATTGATCAACAAGCTTATTAACTTTTTCTTGTTCTTCCGGTAGTTTTGAAATATTTTCAGCAATATTTGGCATTTGTTTCTCTTATAAAGTTAAAACATATTAATTTTGCACATTATATATATATTTTAACTTTATACAAGAAAAACTTTAATAGAAATTAACCTTTGAACGCAGCCTTAATACCTAGAAAGTCTAAAAAATTTCGTAATTCTTGACGTGCAAGCACGTGTGAGCTATTAAATGCTCTATCATATTTTGCAGTTTTTAGATCAAGTAATGTTAAACCTTGTAAAAATAACTCCCTATATATTACACGTTCACTAAATCCTTCTGTGAGTTTAAAGTTAATTCTTGTAGCAAGTTTAGCTAATACATTTCCTACGCGTCTTTTATTTAATGCATCAAGATTACTTAAACGATTACGAAGTATTACCCAATCTATACTAATTCTATCACGACTAGCACGTTCCATTTTCTGCTCCCAAATCATTTGACTATATATTGATGGGCTAATAATTTCATCCTTGCTATCGACTTTTGCTATTACGTCTAAATCTAGAAAGCTATCATTAATCGGTGTAATAATTGTATCGGCGTAAGAATGAACAACCCGTGATAAAGGAGTATGACTGCCTGGGGTATCAATCACTATATAATCGACATCCTGATTATTTTTGAGTATCTGCTCAAAACTCTTTGCTTGCTCTTCTACTTCGCTTTCCGATATATGAAAATGTTTCGGTACTAATACAGGTTTATCAGGATTGTGTTTATTATATAAATCTCGATTTTTTAAATAATTCGTTAACGAACTTTGACGTGAATCGGTATCTATACTTACTACCGAATAATTTTGATAAAGCAGAGCGATTATTAGATGCATAGAACAGGTAGTTTTACCTGCTCCGCCTTTCTCATTACCTATAACAAACATATAAGGTTTATTTATTGTGTTCATAATTATATTCAGAATAAACGAATAGTAAATAAACGAAGTTTAATGTCATTCTTAGCTCAGTATTGCCCATGTGGATAGTTTTTTCCGTCATTGCGAGAAAATTACGTAAGTAATTGACGAAGCAATCTCAGGATATTTGACGAGATTGCCACGCAGCCTAAGGCTGCTCGCAATGACGACTCGGTATCCATGCAGGCAATACAACGCAAGAATAGCATTTAAGTATATTCTTTGATAAATTTCTCTAGTAATCTCACGCCGTATCCTACTGCCCCCTTAGGACCGAGTGCTGAAGCTTTATTACTATTTGCAACGCCTGCTATATCTAAATGAGCCCAATCTACTCCATCTTTAATGAAACGTTTAATGAAATGTGCAGCTATGCAGCTTCCGGCAGCTCTCGGTACGTTCCCGATATTTGCCATATCGGCTATGTCGGAGTTAATCATTGCATCGTACTCATCGTGCAGCGGCATTCTCCAAAGTTTTTCATTAACTTCTTCCCCTACTTTTATTAACTTATCAGCTAACTCATCATTATTGGAAAAACAACCAGCATATGTATTACCAAGTGCTACGGTTATTGCTCCTGTTAGAGTTGCAACGTCAATCACGCATTTAGGCTTAAATTTTTCTTGTGCATACCAAACAGCATCAGCAAGTACTAAACGCCCTTCTGCATCGGTATTTAAAACTTCAGCAGTTTGCCCTGACATGGTAGTTACTACATCCCCTGGACGCTGTGCATTACCGGACGGCATATTTTCGACAAGCCCTACAACACCGACTATATTTATAGGTAATTTTTGACCGGCAACCGCAATGATGGTACCCACAACTGCTGCAGAACCTCCCATATCGTATCGCATTAAGTGCATATCACTTGACGGTTTTAATGAAATACCGCCTGTATCAAAAATCACTCCTTTACCAACCAAAGCAATAGTCGGAGCATCTTTACTGCCGACTTTATATTCCATTACCACTAACTTTGACTCGTTTTGTGAACCTTGCCCCACACCAAGTAATGCTCCCATACCAAGGTTTTTCATCTCACGTTCACCGATAACATCAACATCTACCCCTAGCGGTTCAAGTATATCAACTATTCTTTCGGCATAAACTTGAGGAGTTTTAATATTTGACGGTTCATTACTTATATCTCTTGTAAAAAATACTGCTTCAGCAATTAATTTTTTGATTTCAAATAATTTTGCCGTTTCAGTGCTATTATCGGTAAAAATTTCAATTGACTCTACTGCGAACTTCTCTGCTTCTTTTAAGGTAGTTCTATATTTATCAAATCTGTAAGAAGCAAGAAATGCACCGCTAGCAACTAAAGATGCAAATGTTTGAGATGTAAACCTGCTAATTCTATTTGTAAGTTTTAAGCCGATAGTAGAAATTTTACAACCGGTTGCATGCTGTAAGATTTTGCCGCCTAACTCTTCAATTTTTGCTTCAGTTAATTTTTCTTCATTCCCAAGACCTGCTATTATCAAATATCTAACCTCGCCTGATTTAATGACGGACGGAATAACCTTGATCTGTCCATATTTACCGGTAAATTGCAGTTTATTCTGAATAGTTTTAGAAATTAATCCATGATGTTGTTGATCAAGTCCTATTAAATTACTATCAAGCCTTAACTGTTCATCAATAAAAACTACTAGACCTTGATTAGTAGATGATTCTTCATTCACAAAGTTTATGTTAAGCATACTTATTCCTTATATTACTTTTGACTTTGGATCATTCTATTTATCTTGATAAAACTTTGCAAGTATTATAATTGATTTAAAACAAACTCTTATTAAATAGCATTTGACAAATGTTAACGTTCTTTATAACCTTACTGACTAATTAGTCAAATTTAAGTAATAATATGCCAGTATATGACATCACTTCTCATTTAATTAAGCAGAAGTATAAAATGATTAAAGTATCATGTGAGTTAAACCAAGGTATGGGTAAGATTTATAGTCTCACACCTCATCCAATACGATATGCTTGCCTTAACTATTTAAAGTTATTATCTCTACCTATATCGCTAACATTTTATATAACAAAGCTTTGTTTTACGGCTAATCCGGCATGGAAATGGATCGGGGTTAATATTTTGTATGAGAAGATGGGTCAAGCAACAGCCAAAAAAATATTACACGGCTTACCTGACGAAGTAGGACCAGATCAAAATATACCTAAAATTGTCGAGTATGTATTTAGACAATATGAAGAAAATCCTACATTAACCCCTCTTATTAAACCTACATTTATACAAAAATTTTTAGCAAAGGCCGGTAAATATATTCCTGCTTTGTCTAAAACAGTAAAGTTTTGGAATGAAGGAGGAATTAACTATTCTGATGAAATACAAACAAAACGAGCATTAATTGACGTTATTTATAAACAAATTATTGCTAAAGCTTATGAAGTAGGTAAAAAAGGGGGAAAACTTGAAATAACGGATGTGACAGCACTTTTCCCTGAGATAAATTTTGAAGAAAAAGTCAATGCTGAATCAGAAAATCTTGAAATAGAGAAGGTAGAAGTAAGCAATGAAGAGTCTTTAATTTCTGAATTGCCTGTTAGACATCTTTCTAAACCAGCTTATGGAGAGGAATTTAAAAGAGATACGGAACGCAGCACCGCAGCGTACATAGACATACGTGAGGATGCGAGTACCGGATCGACGTCTAAATTACCTCTAGAAGCGAAGTTTGGAAAGATGTCTATTGATCAAAAACACGAAGAAGCTATGATTACTACTAATGCAAATAATGGTATTAACCCATTAGTAAACTTACTCATGTTAAAAGCTTTACATGATGAAATTCGTCAAGCAGTACTGAAAACTTATGTTGCACATTGTTTAGCAGAAATTCAGATATCTAAAAATCAAGAAACACTTGAAAAGTTCCAATATGAAGATTCTTTAGCAAGATTACAATTATACGGTAATTATAATTATGATAACAATAATACGTATATCTTTGAACAACCAGTATCTTATTTAGGTCAAACCTACGAGCATTTAACAACACCGATTGCTTGTTATTAAAGCGTCATTTCTGCAAGTGGGAAATAAGAAAAAGCCTATAAAAAACTTGGTTTTTTATAGGCTTTTTTTGTCAATAATGCGTAGTAAGGTTATTTTTCTGGATTCCCGCTTCTAGCTAGGAAGGCATTGTTGCGTGGATACCACCCCGTCATTGCAAGGAAATTACAAAGTAATTGACGAAGCCAACTCAGGAGTTTGTTATTATTTCATGAGATTGCCACGCCAGCATAAATGCTGGCTCGCAATGACGGGTTTTTTATAAACTATCCGGTACATACGAAGATTAACTTGGAAAAGAGCAAAGGGTCTGTAAGCCGAGGAGCGGAACGTATATTAAACGTTCAGTATCCTAGGACTTACAAAAAAGACGACACAGCCAATTTTTCAAGTTCTATCTTTAGTATATTTATACATTCTCTTCATCAAGCTTTACGGCTGCTTTACGCATTTTATCCATAAAGTAACCGGTTCCAGCAGGTACTAATCGTCCAACTATCACGTTTTCTTTTAGTCCTCGCAACTTATCTACTTTACCGGCAATAGCTGCTTCAGTTAAAACTCTAGTAGTCTCTTGGAATGATGCCGCAGAGATAAACGATCTAGTTTGCAGCGAAGCTTTAGTAATACCTTGTAATATTAATTGTGCTTCAGCAGGTTTTAAACCGTTTTTCATAGCTTTTTCATTTATCTCATCAAATTCATGTCTATCTATTTTTTCACCTGCTAATAATGTAGTTCCGCCTGAATCCGTAACCTCTACTTTTTGTAACATCTGACGGATAATAACTTCTATGTGCTTATCATCAATCTTTACACCTTGTAGACGATAAACGGCTTGAATCTCCTTAACAATATAATTTGCAAGAACCTCTACGCCCATTACTTTTAAAATATCTTGAAGTACCGGATTACCGTCAATCAATAAATCACCTTTTTTAACAAAGTCACCTTCGTTAACTACAACATGCTTGCCTTTTGGTACCATATACTCAATAGACATTGTTTCATCAATCGGATGTATAATAATACGTCTTTTAGATTTATAGTCTTTACCGAATTCTACTCTACCGTCAATTTCGGCAATAACTGCATGATCTTTAGGGCGTCTTGCTTCTACAAGCTCGGCAACTCTCGGTAAACCACCGGTAATATCTTTAGTAGTGGTTGATTCTTTCGGTATACGTGCAATGATATCACCTACCGATATTTGTACTCCGTCTTCTACGCTTAAAACTGCTCCAACCGGCAAGTAATATCTAGCTTCTAAACCGTTTGATAAGGTGATAACTTCACCTTTAGCATCTAAAAGCTGTATACGCGGGCGTAATTCTGCACCGCGTGAATATTGCTTTGATTCAATAATAACTTTACTCGGTATTCCGGTAGCTTCGTCAGTTACGTCACGAATAGAAATACCCTCAACCATATCTTTGAATAAAACTTTACCTGACTTCTCTGTGATAATCGGTATAGTATAAGGATCCCATTCTGCTAGTTTTTGAGTTTTAATCACCATATCACCGTCATCAACAAGTAATCTAGCACCGTATGGAATTTTATGACGAGCCTTTTCATTACCGTTATTATCAAGCAATAATAATTCACAATTTCGGCTCATAATAATTTTGCGTTCTTCGGAATTAATAACAACGTTACGACTTATAATTTTCACTTTTGTGTCATAGGAAGCGTCTACGGAAGAAACCTCAGCACCTTTTGTTGCCGCTCCTCCGATATGGAAAGTTCTCATTGTAAGCTGCGTACCCGGTTCACCGATAGATTGAGCAGCAATAACCCCGATTGCTTCACCCTCCGATACTAATGTACCGGTAGCAAGATCCCTACCGTAACATATGCTACATATACCGGTAGTACTTTCACAGGTTAATACGGATCTTATCATAATTCTGTCGAGTCCCGCCGACTCAACCTGCTCTAACTTTGCTTCATTAATAAGCTCACCTTTATTGAGAATTAGATCATTAGTTACCGGATGAAATATGTCAATAGCAGCAGTACGACCTAAAATCTTTTCAGCTAAAGGTACTATAACTTCTCCGCCTTCAATAACACTCTTAACTTCAATTCCTTTATCAGTTCCACAATCTTTTTCAGTAATAATACAATCTTGTGCAACATCTACTAATTTTCTTGTTAAGTAACCTGAACTTGCCGTTTTTAAAGCCGTATCTATTTGCCCTTTACGCATTCCGTTAGCAGAATTAAAACACTCAAATTCAGTTAATCCTTCCTTAAAGTTAGAGATAATAGGAGTTTGTATAATTTGACCGTTTGATTTGGTCATTAAACCTCGCATACCGCCTAGCTGCTTAATTTGCTGGAAAGAACCTCTTGCTCCGGAAATAGCCATCATATATATAGCATTTATTTTCTGATGATTTGGAGCATCATTAACCGGCGGCGTAGCAATCTCTTTCATCATGTCGTTTGCTACTCTATCGGTACATCTTGACCAAGCATCGACTACTTTATTATATTTCTCGCCGTAAGTAATTAAACCGTTTGAATATTGTTGTTCAAATTCTTTTATTTCAAGCTGAGTTCCGTTGATATGAGTACTCTTAGATTCCGGTACTACCATATCGTCCATTCCAAAAGAAATACCTGAAGAACAAGCATATTTAAAACCTAGTTTCATTAGTTGATCGGCAAAAATTACCGTAGCTTTTTGACCGCAGTGACGATAAACTAAATCTATAACTAATGATATGTCTTTTTTAGTTAGTTGTTTATTAATAAACTTGAATTCTATATTAGGGTTAGAAGGCAATAACTCACCGACCATTAACCTACCGTAAGTAGTATCAATGATAACAGGGACCATTTTACCTTCGGCATTTAACTGATTTCTGCGATATTTTATCTTTGTATGAATAGTTATAAATTTATTATATAAAGCATGTTCCATCTCAGCTAAATCTGAGAACATCATCCCTGCGCCTACTTCATTATCAAATGCAAGGGTTAGATAATATAAACCAAGCACTATATCTTTATCCGGTACAATGATAGGACGACCGTTTGCGGGGCTTAAGATATTATTTGTAGACATCATAAATACCCTAGCTTCAAGCTGTGCTTCAATCGATAACGGGATATGTACTGCCATCTGATCACCATCAAAATCCGCATTGAACGCAGCACACACAAGCGGATGAAGCTGGATCGCTTTACCTTCAATTAATAGCGGTTCAAATGCTTGAATACCAAGCCTATGTAACGTCGGAGCCCTATTAAGTAAAACCGGATGCTCTCTAATTACCTCTTCAAGCACATCCCACACTTCTGATTTTTCAGCTTCCACCATTCTTTTAGCGGCTTTAATAGTTGTAGCGATGCCGTACAACTCAAGCTTAGAATAAATAAACGGCTTAAATAACTCCAGAGCCATTTTTTTAGGTAAACCGCACTGGTGAAGTTTAAGCTCAGGTCCTACCACAATAACCGAACGTCCTGAATAATCAACCCTCTTACCTAGCAAGTTCTGACGGAAACGCCCCTGCTTACCTTTAAGCATATCACTTAATGACTTAAATGGACGCTTATTAGCATTTTTCGCTGCTCTACCGCGACGACCGTTATCAAATAACGCATCCACCGCTTCTTGTAACATTCTTTTTTCGTTTCTGACTATTATATCAGGAGCTTTTGACTCTATTAATTTCTTTAAACGATTATTTCTATTAATTACTCTTCTATAAAGTTCATTTAAGTCTGAAGTAGCAAATCTTCCACCGTCAAGCATAACAAGCGGTCTAATTTCAGGAGGAATAACCGGTAAAACATCCATAATCATCCATTCCGGCTTGTTTTCCGACTCTAAAAAATCCTCTACTAATTTTAAACGCTTTACTAATTTTTTCTTTTTGACTTCTGAAGAAGTGGTTTGTAATTCCTCGTATAATTCTTGCTTTAACTTTGAAAAATCAAGCTCTTTAAGCATTTGTTGTATTACTTCTGCACCTATAGAGGCAGTAAATGCATCTTCACCGTACTTATCTTTTGCTTTCTGTAATTCTTCCTCTGTTAAGAGTTCGCCTTTTTGTAAAATTGATAGCCCTGGGTCAACTACTACATAATTTTCAAAATAAAGAATCTTTTCTACATCTCGCATTGTTATATCAAGAAGTGTACTAATTCTTGAAGGTAGCGACTTTAAAAACCAAATATGAGCAACGGGAGCTGCAAGTTCAATATGCCCCATTCTTTCACGTCTTACTCTAGAAACCGTAACTTCAACGCCGCATTTCTCACACGTAATCCCACGGTTTTTCATCCGCTTATATTTACCGCAGAGACATTCGTAATCTTTTACCGGACCAAAAATTCTTGCACAAAATAAACCATCTTTCTCAGGTTTAAAAGTTCGATAGTTAATTGTTTCAGGTTTTGTTACTTCACCGAAAGACCACGAACGTACCTGATCGGGACTTGCTATATTAATCCTTATCTGATCAAATTGTTGAGTATTACTTAATTGTCCGTAAAAATTTACTACGCTCATAAATACTTTTCCTTAAAAATTACTCGTATATACTCAGTGAATTTCAAAAATTGGCGTTGTCGTTCTACAAGTTCTGCGGTGCTTAAAGTATACGCTCCGCTCCTCGCCTTGTGAACTCCTAGCTCTTTTTGAAATTGACCTTCGTCTACCAAGAGTTCTTATTGCACCCTATATGTCATTCCCGCAAAAGCGGGAATCCAGTAAAACAGATAAAAAACAAGTTTTTTATCTGTTTTACTGACCTGTCTTTCTTAACTTGAAGTTACTTCCAGCTTTACGTTAAGACATAAAGATCTAAATTCTTTTATCATAACATTAAATGATTCAGGAATGCCTGATTCAAAATTATTTTCACCGCGTACTATAGAATCATAAGTTTTGATCCTACCGTTTACGTCATCCGACTTAACCGTTAACATTTCCTGTAACGTATAAGCTGCACCGTAAGCTTGTAATGCCCAGCATTCCATTTCCCCGAAACGCTGTCCACCGAAATGAGACTTACCTCCAAGCGGTTGCTGCGTTACTAAGCTATAAGGTCCTATAGAACGGGAGTGAATTTTATTATCGACTAAATGATGCAATTTCAGCAAATATTTCTGTCCGACGGTTACTAGACGGTCAAAATATTCACCGGTTCTACCGTCAATTAATTTCACTTGTCCTGAAGGGTCTTGACCGGCAAGCTTTAGCATATCTTTAACGTCCTGAACTTTTGCTCCGTCAAATACAGGAGTTGCAAAATGTACGCCTTGACCTACTTTCTTACAAAAAGAGATAATCTCTTCTTCCGGTCTTTCAAGTATAGAATTAATATTTTCTCCATACAGTTCAATTAAGAATTTCTTAATCTGCTCAATACCTATATGTTTATTTTTATATTCCTTTACTAAGGTAGATATTTTTTTTGCTAAATTTATTGATGCCCACCCAAGATGCGTTTCTAAAATCTGTCCTATATTCATACGGGACGGAAGACCTAGAGGGTTAAGAACGATATCTACCACAGTTCCATCTTCTAAAAACGGCATATCTTCTTCAGGTACGATACGTGAAATAACACCTTTATTTCCGTGTCTTCCTGCCATTTTATCCCCGGGTTGTAATTTATGCTTAGTTGCAATAAATACTTTTACTACTTTTAAAGCTCCCTGAGGTAAATCATCACCACTTTGCAATTTCTCTACCTTAGTAGCAAATCTTTTATCAAGAGCCTCTTTTTGCTCATCATAATGAGTCTTTATCTGCTCTATTTCATTCATTACATTTGCATCTTCCACAGTAATCTGCCAAAATTGCCCTTTAGATAAGCCTTTTAGCATTTCAGTAGTAATAGTTTGTCCTACTTTTACTTGCTTAGGACCGTTAATAATCACCTGCCCTACTAAAAGCTTTTCAAGCCAACTAAACACAAAATGCTCAATAATTTCTAATTCATCGTCTCTGTCTTTTGCTAATTTTTCAATTTGTTGTTTTTCAATAGCAATAGCTCGCTGGTCTTTTTCTACACCTCTACGAGAAAATACCCTTACTTCTACTACAGTTCCGCTAACTCCGGAAGGTACATGCAGCGATGAATCTTTTACGTCAAAAGCTTTTTCCCCGAAAATAGCACGTAGTAGCTTCTCTTCAGGAGTAATAGGCGATTCACTTTTCGGTGTTACTTTTCCAACTAAAATATCACCGGCTTTTACTTCTGCACCTATATAAATTATTCCGACCTCATCAAGATGACGCAACGCTTCTTCACTTACATTCGGTATATCACGGGTAATTTCTTCAGGACCAAGGCGTGTATCTCTAGCTATTACTTCAAACTCTTCAATATGAATAGATGTAAATACATCCTCTTTTACTATACGTTCGGATATTAAAATGGAATCTTCAAAATTATAACCGTTCCACGGTAAGAAAGCTACAAGCACGTTTCTACCTAAAGCAATTTCACCGTTATCCGTACTAGGACCGTCAGCTATAATATCGTTTTTCTTAACGTAATGACCGACCTTAACTAAAGGCTTTTGATTTATACAAGTATTATGATTGGATTTTTGGAATTTTAGTAAGTTATAAATATCAACCGAAGGAGAACCATCCACTTTTTTTTCTAGAGTTCTAATCACGATTCTATTTGAATCTACCTGCTCAACAATACCGTCATGTAATGCAAGCACTGACGCTCCAGAATCTTTAGCTACTACCCCTTCAACTCCAGTACCTACAAAAGGTGCATCCGTTTTAATTAAAGGAACGGCTTGTCTTTGCATGTTTGAACCCATCAAAGCACGGTTAGCATCATCGTTTTCTAAGAAAGGTATAAGAGAAGCCGCAACCGATACTACCTGCATAGGAGTCACATCAATGAAGTCTACCTCATACGGTTCTACCATTACAAAATTACCGCCTTCAACACGGCAATTAATAAACTCTCCTTGCAGCTTTCCGTCTTTATTAACTTTAGAATTTGCTTGTCCGATTTTGTATTTACCTTCTTCAATAGCAGAAAGATATACCACTTCATCGGTTACACATCCATCTTTAACTCTTCTATACGGACTCTCTATAAAACCGTGTTTATTTATTCTAGCATAAGTAGCCATAGAGTTAATTAACCCAATATTCTGACCTTCAGGTGTTTCAATAGGACAAATACGACCGTAATGAGTCGGATGTACGTCACGCACCTCAAAACCTGCTCGATCTCGACTAAGACCTCCGGGACCGAGTGCCGACAGCCTTCTTTTATGAGTTATTTCCGATAATGGATTTGTTTGATCCATAAATTGGGATAATTGGGAGGTACTAAAAAATTCTTTTACTACTGAAACTAAAATTTTAGAATTTACTAAATCATGAGGCATTACGGTATCAACATCACCTGCCGACATCCTTTCAATTACATATTTTTCCATTCGGACTAAACCTATTCTAAATTGATTTTCTATCAATTCACCTACCGATCTAACCCTTCTATTACCTAAATGATCAATATCGTCTATGATACCTTTACCGTCTTTAAGCTCTACTAAAACTCTTACAATATTTTTAATATCATCAATTGTTAAAACCGTAACTTCTTCAGAAATATTCAGCCCTAACCTAGAATTCATTTTTATTCGCCCGACTTCTGAAAGATCATATCTTTCCGCATCAAAGAATAAATTATAAAACAGGCTTTCAGCTGCTTCGATATTAGCAGGTTCGCCTGGTCTTAGAACTCTGAAAATATCACATAATGCTGCCTCACGATCCTGATTTTTATCAGCAAATAAGGTGTTCCTTATATATGGACCGGATTGAGGATTGATCACTAATACGTTAACATTTTTAATTTTAAGATCATTAATAACATTTAGCATATCAGCAGTAATCATTTCACCGATTTTTGCTAATACTTCATCACTTGCAGGATCTCTTAAATCTTCGGATAGATATTTGCCGATTAAAGTTTCATGAGCTACTAAAATATTATTAAGCCCTTCCCCAAAATATTTTTTAGCCAAACGCGGAGTAATTTTTTGTCCTGCTTTCAGTAGAATATTTCCAGTATCTGCATCTACTAAATCACTTGTTAAACGATGAGCAGTAATATGCTGAGGTATAAATTTAACCGCCCAACCTTTATTTTTAACAAGCTTATAAGTTACTGAATTATAATAAAATTTTATAATTTCTTCAGTACTCATACCTATAGCTCTAAGCAAAGTAGTAGTATAAAGCTTTCTTTTTCTATCAATCCTGAAATAAATAACATCCTTAGCATCGAATTCTAAATCAAGCCAAGACCCTCTATATGGAATAACACGAGCAGAATATAAAAGCTTGCCGGAAGAGTGGACTTTTCCTTCATCATGATAAAAGAATACACCAGGTGAGCGATGCATTTGTGATACAACTACTCTTTCCGTACCGTTGATAATAAAAGTACCGTTTTTAGTCATTAATGGGATATCACCCATATATACTTCTTGCTCTTTAATCCCTTTAATTTCTCTAGTACCGGTATCCTCATCTATATCCCAAATACTTAATCTTAAAGTAACTTTAAGAGGAGCAGCATAACTTAAACTTCTTTGACTGCACTCTTCTACATCATATTTTGGAGTATCGAATTCATATTTTACAAATTCTAAATTAGCAATATTGGAGGAATCTGAAATAGGAAAAATTGAGTTTAATATAGATTGTAAACCTTTGTTTTTTCTTTCAGAATCTTTAATATTTAACTGTAGAAAGTTTTTCTCATATGAATTTTTTTGAATTTCAATCAAATTCGGTATATCTGCTACTAAATTTATGTGACCGAAATTTTTTCTTATTCTTCTATTATGTGACAAGGGTTGTGCTTCTATATTATCCCTTAATGAAACCATATAATCTCCTGACTGATAAAATTACTGCCCGTATTGCAGTGATTAGGTCCTATGCACCTTTAATAGAATAATGATAATTATGGCTCTTTTTAGCTGTAAATCATAAGATTTTTTTGAAAAAGTAATAAACTCTCCTCTCAAAAATCTTATTAATTTTCGCTTAAAAATATCTCCTAATTATCATCATTAATCAAAAGTGTTCAGAACCTAGGTGCTGTATATAAAATTTAAATTATTTATATTTTAAACAGTAAAGTTTTTATTGGAATAGATACCTATTTCAATAAAATGCTTATAATTTGCAGTAAAATAAAATATACTGTTTTAAATTTTTTTACATAGAACTTAAATTAAAGAAACCTAGTAAGTTTCTTATTTAGATCTTGTATAGGCTCTACGAACATTTCCAAAAAGATTGGATTTTGGTTATTTGTTTGTTGCAACAAATTATAATATTTTTTTAAAAAAGGTAGCTATTCCTTCAAAAATCTCATTAATTTTCATTAAAAATCAATTATAAATGTTCACAGAACCTAGAAAATTTCAATAATTTAAATTTCTAGACGTATGGTACGTTAACAAAATTATTATTTTAATCAATAAGATTTTTAATGTAATAGCTGTATCCTATTTCAAAAAAATAACTTAAATTAGCTTTAAATTAACTTCTTAAAATCCAAAAAGCCTTATTTTAGTAATTAAATTTGAATAAGGCTTTTTGGATTTTAAGAAGTTAATTTAAAGCTATAAAATATTTCATCTGTAATGCAAAAACATTAGATCCTGTAAAACAAATTAATCTATACTTAGTTGTTTTTGATTGAAAATCATAAGATTTTTCTTGGAATAAACACAACTGTTTCAACAAGAACCTTATTAATTTTTACTTAAAAATATCTACAATACGAATAATTCAACTTTTCTTTACAGAACCTAGTGCAGAAATAATTATTTTAATTCAACTTTTGCTCCGGCAGCTTCTAACTTACCTTTGATTTCGTCTGCTTCTGCTTTTTTCACATTGCTTTTAATCGGCTTTGGAGCTTCATCAACTAATTTCTTGGCTTCAATTAAACCAAGACCTGTGATATCTTTCACAACTTTAATTACTTCAACTTTCTTGTCACCGACAGCTGTTAAAACTACTTCAAACTCAGTTTTTTCAGCTACTGCTTCAGCCGCAGGAGCTGCAGCACCGGCAGCTGCTACAGCTACAGGAGCTGCTGCAGATACACCCCATTTTTCTTCTAGCATTTTCACAAGCTCAGCTGCTTGCATTAATGTTAATGATGATAATTGTTCTTCAATTTTAGCTAAATCTGCCATAATTTTTTCCTTTTTACTTTTTTTATATTGAGAGATTACTACACCAGGTATTTTAAAGTTAATTAAATTCTTTTTTGCTTCAAATTATAAGACTTTTTTAAAATAAGAATAATATTCTATAAAGAACCTTATTAATTTTCACTATAAAAGCTCTTTAATTATCAATTAAAATACCTGATGCAGTAACCTTTAAGTTAATTTTTACTAGCATGTGCTTGTATTACTCTCGCCATACTCAAAGACGGGGCTTGTAAAACACCTACAACCTTAGTAGCCGGTGCTTGTAATAACCCAACAATTTTACCCCTAAGCTCATTAAGTGCAGGTAGCTTAGAAAGTTCTTTTATTGAATGTTCATCTAATACGTGATTATCGACTATTCCACCGATAATCTTAAGATTATCATTAGCCTTAGCAAAATTAACTACTAATTTTGCCATCTCAACCGGTTCTTTAGAATAAACAATAGCAGTAGGACCCGCAAATAAATTAGCAATACTATCAAGTCCTGTTTGATTTGCAGCTATTCTTGCTAAAGTATTTTTAACTACTTTAAAACCTGCTTCTTTAGATTTAAGTGATTCTCTAAGCGAACTCACTTGACTAACGGTTAACCCGTGATAATGGGTAATAATTATAGAAGGCGATTCTTTATAAATATTTACAATATCCTCTACTACTACCGGTTTTTCTGATCTTAACACCTTTTAATTCTCCTTTTATAATACAGTTTAATATATTTAAACTGATACAAATACTTAAAATAACAAAATTTTTTATTATTACTATACTACCGTTAAACGGCTATAAAAATTATGCTATATTAGTTAAATCTATTTGTACCGATGCTCCCATAGTAGAAGATAAATACATTGCTTTTAAATAACTTCCTTTTAATCCGGCAGGTTTTGCTTTAATTATTGCCTCAATAAACGCATTTAAATTTTTTAATAAATCTTGGTCTGAAAAAGATAATTTTCCAAGCCCTGCATGAATTATACCTGCTTTCTCTGCTCTATATTCTACCTGACCGCTTTTAGCATTTTTAATAGCATTTTTAATATCTAAAGTTACGGTACCAAGTTTAGGGTTAGGCATTAAACCTTTTGGTCCTAAAATTCTTGCAACTGAACCTATAGCTGCCATCATATCGGGAGTAGCTATACATACATCAAAATTAATTTTCCCTGCTTTAATTTCATCAATAATATTTGTTGAACCTACTAAATCTGCTCCGGCACTTTTAGCTTCTTCTTCTCTTTCTTCTTTACAAATAACGGCAACTCTTACGGCTTTGCCTGTACCGGCAGGTAAATTAACTACACCACGTACCATTTGATCGGAATACCTAGGATCAATTCCAAGCTTCATAACTATTTCTAAGGTTGGGTCAAATTTAACATATGATGCTGATTTTAATCGTTCAACTGCATTTGTTAAATTATATAAAGTATCTGATTTTACTTTTTCTCTAGCTTCTCTTATTTTTTTACCGCCGCTAATTTTTACAGCAATATCTTTCTTATTTGACATAATAATTAATTCCCTACTACTTCAAGTCCCATAGATGCAGCACTACCACAAATAATTTTTGTTGCTGCTTCAATATTTTTTGTATTTAAATCAGGCATTTTTAACTTTGCAATTTCACGACAATCATCCATAGTAACTTTACCTACTACGGCTTCTTTTTTAGTAGCACTAGAACCTTTAGTAATTTTAGCATACTTCTTTAAAAAGTAAGAAGCAGGAGGAGTTTTTATTTTAAAAGAAAAACTACTATCTTCATAAACGGTAATTACGGTTGGCAGAGGTATTCCTTTTTCCATACCTTGCGTAGCATCATTAAAATCTTTACAAAATGCTGCAATATTAACTTTTCTTTGTCCTAGGGCTGGTCCTATAGGAGGTGCAGGAGTGGCTCCGGCAGCCGGAATTATCAAGTTAATATAACCTTTTATTGCTTTCTGAGACATTTATAAATATCCTTATTTTTCTCTTAAATTAATATTACTTTGTAACAATTGCATGGATCTTGTTTCCCATCATTGCAAGGAAAAGCTGTAAGTTTTGACAACACAAGGAAGAAAAAAAATTCTGTAAATCAGAGGTTTTTTATCATTTCTTCTAGATTGCCACGCAGCCTACGGCTGCTTGCAATGACGACGCATTATCCCGCAACAATGACATCCTGAACATTCGTACAATACAGCTTAAGTAATTAATAAACCGTATTTAGTCCAACTTTTAATCATTTTTCTTTACTTGATTAAAATTTAGTTCTATTGGAGTTGCTTTACCAAATATTGCAACTGAAACTTTTAACCTATTTTTTTCTTGATCTATTTCTTCTACTGTACCCATGAAAGTTTCAAAAGGACCGTCTGTAACAGTCACTATTTCACCAACTTCATACAATTTAGAATTCTTTGCTTCTTTAGCTTCTGCTTCCAAATTATTAAAAATATTTTGTATTTCACTTTCTGTAAGAGCTTTTGGTGTGGTTTTGCTTCCTAAAAAGCCGGTTACTCCAGATATATTTTTTACTAAATGCCAAGATTTATCAGTCATATTCATCTTTATCAAGATATAACTCGGCATTAGTTTTTTTTCTACCTTGACATTTTTACCGCGTTTAACTTCAGAAACTCCAAAAACAGGTATTAATATATCTGCAAAAAAATCTGTCATTTTCTGTTTAGCGATTTTTCTAAGCATATCTTCTTTAATGCGTTTCTCTGCTCCTGATACCGTATGTACTACATACCACTGCTTTACATTTTTTTCAGAAGGCAATATATTAGCTATACTCTGTTCTATCACAATTTATTCCTTATACTATTTGCCGATATTAAGCAAAAGCTGCATCATGTTATGTATACTATAATCAAGTACCAAACAAATTAGGCTAAAAATAAAAACTGCTACTACCACTACTAATGTTGAAGCAACAAGCTCTTTTCTAGTTGGCCAAACTACCTTATAAGTTTCTTGTTTAACTTGTTCAAAAAACTTATAAATTTTATATTCTTTAAACATATTTTTGTTAGGTAATTTATTAGACTTCTTACAAAATTCTACTTCTAGAGGCAATTGAGACGATGATCCAACACTGGAATTCTCACATACTAGTATGTACGCTGCGATTCGAGGTGAAGTATCTCTTTCAAATTTCTCTCTATAAGCAAATTTTGTAAAAATTCTATATTTTATAGCAAAAAAGCTCTAAACCTATAATGGCAGGAGCGACAGGTATCGAACCCGCAACCTCCGGTTTTGGAGACCGGCGCTCTACCAATTGAGCTACACTCCTATCATATTTTTAATAAAAAATCAATAAAATTTATTAAAAATATTTGTTATTATTAAAAAATTACTATAATAAACAGTACTTCTAATTTATAAGCTGCCACGGCAAAACAACATTTATTGCTGTAAGACGTGACATCTCACCCCTAAATTATTTTTTAGCTTTAATAATATTAGCTACTTGACTCGGCACTTGATCATAATGAGAGAATATCATACTAAACTGAGCTCTACCTTGAGATAAAGACCTAAGCGTATTAACATAACCAAACATTTCCGCTAAAGGAACATTCGCAGTAACTACTTGAGCATTCCCTCTTGGATCCATGCTTTGAATTTGTCCTCTACGACTATTTAAATCGCCTATAATATCACCCATATATTCATCAGGAGTGATAACTTCAACTTGCATAATCGGCTCAAGTAATTTAGGATTACCTTTCGGCATCCCTTCTCTAAATGCTGCCTTTGCAGCAATTTCAAACGCAAGTACACTAGAATCTACATCATGAAACGCACCGTCAACTAAAGTTGCTTTAAAATCAATCATAGGATAACCGGCAATAACACCGGTTTCTCTAATATTATTTAATCCTTTTTCAACACCTGGTATATATTCTTTAGGCACGGCACCGCCGATGATTTTACTTTCAAAGACAAAAATTTTATTTTTATCTTCATCTTTTAGATCTTTTACCTCTTTTAGAGGCTCAAAAATAATTTTTACACGAGCAAATTGTCCTGCACCGCCGGATTGTTTCTTATGGGTATAATCAATTTCACAAGCTTTTGTTATAGTTTCACGATATGCTACTTGAGGAGCTCCAATATTTGCTTCGACCTTAAACTCTCTTCTCATACGATCAATGATAATTTCTAAATGGAGTTCTCCCATTCCTTTTATCACTGTTTGTCCTGTTTCATGATCAGTTGACACTCTAAATGATGGATCTTCAGCTGCTAAACGAGCAAGTGCGAGGCCCATTTTTTCTTGATCGGCTGTTGATTTAGGTTCTACCGCAAGCTCAATTACCGGCTCTGGGAATTCCATTCTTTCTAAGATTACTTGCTGATCAATATCGGATAACGTATCACCGGTGGTAGTATCTTTAAGACCTGCTAAAGCTACTATATCACCTGCTGATGCTTCTTTTACGTCTTCACGATTATTAGCATGCATTAATAGCATTCTACCGATTTTTTCTCTTTTATTCTTTACGGTATTAATAACAGTTGTTCCTGAAGTAATTTTACCTGAATATATTCTAACAAAAGTTAATGAACCGACAAACGGGTCATTCATAATTTTAAATGCTAAAGCTGCAAAAGGCTCAGTTACCGAAATAGGGAAATCTTTTTCTTCACCGGTACTTACTTCCATACCTTTTACTATACCTATATCAATAGGCGAAGGTAGGAAATCTACTACGGCATCAAGTAAAGGCTGTACCCCTTTATTTTTAAAAGCACTACCGCATAAAACCGGATAAAATGCTGCTGAAATAGTACCTTTTCTGATTAATCTTTTAATCTCTTCTGCTGTTACTTCTTCACCTGATAAATATTTTTCCATAACATGATCATCTAACTCAACAACCATATCAAGTAATTTAGCACGATATTCTTCAGCTTTATCTTTCATATCGGCAGGTATATCTTCTTCAAAATACTCAGCTCCAAGTGCTTCATCTTTCCAAATCACTGCTTTCATTTTAACAAGATCAATTATACCTTTAAAATTTTCTTCAATCCCTACAGGCAACTGAATAACAAGCGGTTTTGCTCCTAAACGATCTTTGAGCATTTCAACGCATCTATAAAAATCTGCTCCCATTCTGTCCATTTTATTGACAAAACACATTCTAGGAACATTATATTTATCTGCTTGCCTCCAAACCGTTTCTGACTGCGGTTCAACACCTGCTACACCGTCAAATACTGCAACCGCACCGTCAAGAACACGAAGCGAACGCTCTACTTCGATAGTAAAGTCAACGTGTCCAGGAGTATCGATAATATTAATTATTTTATCTTGCCATCTACAAGTAGTAGCAGCTGAGGTAATGGTTATACCGCGTTCTTGTTCTTGTTCCATCCAATCCATGGTAGCGCCGCCCTCATGAACTTCACCTATTTTATGCGATTTACCGGTATAATATAAAATACGTTCGGTAGTTGTAGTTTTACCGGCATCAATGTGAGCACATATACCGATATTACGAATATGCTCAAGTTTATTTATTTTACTCATTATACCCTACCTTATTTCATTTTTTTAGGGCTAAAATGAGAGAAAGCTTTATTAGCTTCGGCCATTTTATGAGTATCTTCTTTCTTCTTAATGGCAACGCCTCTATTATTAGAAGCTTCAAACAGCTCTTCGGCAAGTTTATCAATCATCATTTTTTCAGAACGTTTTGACGCAGCATTAATAATCCAACGGCTAGCAAGGGCATATCCTCTTCTTTCATCAACATGCGTCGGAACTTGATAATTAGCTCCTCCAACCCTAACCGAAGTTACTTCTAAATGCGGCTTCACGTTATGCATAGCATTATTAAAGGTTTGATACGGATTAACTCTATGCTTCTTTTCAATTTTATTAAAGGCTGAATAAACAATTTTCTCTGCAAGGGCTTTCTTCCCTTCTTTCATAACATTATTGATAAATCTTGACAGTAAAATACTGTTATATTTCATATCAGGTAAAATTACTCGCTTTTCCGCGGCATGACGACGTGACATTTTATTTTTTCTCTCTAACTAATAATTTATTTTTTTGTAACTGCAACTTGTTTACGAGGAGCACCGTAACGTGATCGACCTTGCTTACGTCCTTTAACTCCGGCAATATCATAAGCACCGAGTACGATATGATATTTCACCCCCGGAAGATCAGGAACCTGACCGCCTCTTACTAACACCCTATCATGTTCCTTTACACTATGCTTTTCACCAGGAATATATGCATTTACGGTTCTTTTATTACTTAAACGCACCGTTGCAATCTTACGAAGTGCAGAGTTAGGCTTTTTAGGGGTAACGGTTTTTACAACTAGGCAAACACCGCTTTTAAAAGGATTAGATTCTAAGGCAGGAGATTTGGTCTTACGAGTTTTTGACTTTCTCCCAAAACGTACTAATTGATTATATGTCGGCATTAAAAAAATACTCCAAAAAAACTTATGTATATGATAATTAAAGGGTGGAAAATACTTCCACCCTTTATTTTCAATCATTTCTAAATACAAATTATAAGAATTTGTAAATTATACTAAGCTTAAATTATAATTACTTTTTCTATAAAAGCAAGTATGTTTTAATTAACAATCATTTTTTTCTCAATTATTTTTGCTGTAAAGCTGATTAACATCACTAAAATATAGTAACAGCACGCAGCAATAAGCATTGGCAAAAAATAATTATATGTTTCAATTGATACAATTTGTGCTCTACGCATTAAATCCATTTCTCCAAGCATAGAAATAATGGCTGATTCTTTAATCAAATTTACAAGCTCATTTACTAATGACGGAAAAATATTTTTAACTGCTTGCGGCAGAATTATATCTTTCGTTATTAAAAACTTTGGAATAGCAAGAGCTTCAGCCGCTTCAAACTGCCCTTTATCAACTGCATTAATCCCTGCCCTGATTACTTCGGAAACATATGCTCCCGAATTAAGAGAAAAAGAAATAGCTCCCGCCATAAACACACTAAATTTAATGCCTATGATATAAGGTGAAGCAAAATAAATAATACTTAATTGAATTAATAAAGGCGTTCCTCTGAAAATAGAAGTATAGAAATTTGCAAAAAGCCTTAAAGCACGATTTTTATTTACCTTACAAATAGCGAGCAGCATCCCTATTACTAAACCGAATATAACGGCAATAATGCTATATTTTAAAGTTACCAAAGTTCCCTCTACAATAAAAAAGATTTTTGGATAGAATTTTATTAAATACTCAAACATATTTTATATATATTTTTTTCTTGTCATACCGCGGCTTGACCGCGATATCTAAAAAAATAAGCATTTTTAGATCCCGCGATTAAATCACGGGATGACATTAAAGGTTTCTAGATTCCTGCTTTCGCAGGAATGACATAAGAACATTAATCAGTACACTCTCTTCGCCGGCGGGACTGCTGTTACTTCATCGGTTAAAGTAGTTAAAGTCACAGGTTTATAATCAAGAACTACTTTACCTGCTTCATCGATAGAGCTAAGAGTATGCTTCATCCAATCCCCATCATTACGATCAGGATAATCTTCACGTGCATGAGCTCCTCTGCTTTCTTTTCTTGCAGCTGCCGAATATACCGTTACTAAAGCTTGATCAAGTAGATTATCTAGCTCTAAGGCTTCCACTAAATCGCTATTCCAAATTAAAGATTTATCGTTAATTTTTATATCTTTATAGCCGCTTCTTATTTCGCTAATCATTCCTGTTCCTTCATCTAGTACCTCTTGAGTTCTAAATACCGAAGCATGACTTTGCATAGTTCTTTGCATTTTAAGCCTTAACTCTGCAACTAAAATATTACCGTTAGCGTGACGGACTTTATCAAATCTATTTATAATTTTTTCAAGGCTTTCTTCTTTTATAGACTTGTGGGGACTCGCAAACTTAATAAGCTCGACTGCTTTTAATGCAGAACTTCTACCAAATACTACTAAATCAAGCAAAGAATTTGATCCTAATCGGTTAGCACCGTGTACCGATACGCAAGCCGCTTCACCGATTGCCATAAGCCCTTTTACTACGCTATTATGATTTTTACCGTCTTTGATTATGACTTGACCGTGATAATTCGTCGGTATCCCGCCCATATTATAATGTACCGTAGGAAGTACCGGTATCGGCTCTTTAGTCACGTCAACACCGGCAAAAATTTTAGCCGTCTCAGAGATACCGGGCAAACGACTATGTAAAATCTCAGGCGATAAATGATTTAAATGTAAAAATACATGATCTTTATGCTTGCCAACTCCTCGCCCCTCTCTGATTTCTATAGTCATTGCTCTTGAAACTACATCTCTTGAAGCTAAATCCTTTGCAGCAGGAGCATAACGCTCCATAAAACGCTCACCGTTTGCATTAACGAGATATCCCCCTTCGCCTCTTGCCCCCTCGGTAATAAGACAGCCTGCCGAATATATACCTGTCGGATGGAACTGTACAAATTCCATATCTTGCAGTGGAAGACCGGCTCTAATCGCCATGCCGCCCCCATCACCCGTACAAGTATGAGCAGACGTCGCCGAAAAATAAGCACGCCCGTATCCGCCCGTTGCAAGCACTACATTATGCGCTCTAAAACAATGCAGACTACCGTCATCTAAATTCCACGCAACTACGCCTCTACATTCACCATCTTCCATCAATAAATCAATAGCAAAATACTCAACGAAAAACTGTACTTTATGTTTTAGTGACTGTTGATATAAAGTATGAAGTATGGCATGCCCAGTGCGATCTGCCGCAGCACATGTACGCTGAGCTGCTTTTCCTTTGCCGTACTCTGTTGTCATTCCTCCAAAAGGACGCTGATAAATTTTTCCCTCTTCAGTTCTTGAGAAAGGTACGCCGTAATGCTCTAGCTCTAAAATCGCATCGGGAGCGTTTTTGCACATATACTCAATTGCATCCTGATCGCCTAACCAATCAGAACCTTTTACCGTATCATACATATGCCAACGCCAATCATCTTCGCCCATATTCCCAAGAGCCGCACTAATTCCGCCCTGAGCAGCCACAGTATGACTACGGGTTGGGAACAGCTTAGTTATACAAGCGGTATTTAGCCCTTCTTTAGCCATACCGAATGCAGAACGAAGACCTGCTCCACCTGCACCTACAACTACTACGTCAAATTTATGATGAATGATATTATACGCTTTGGTCATTAAATTAATTTTTTACTATTTTGATACGTGAATTGTTTACCTATGTCACCCCATGGCTTGACCACGGGGACCAGTAATTCAATACACAATAATGCTATAAATTGTTTTCTGGATACCGCGGTCAAGCCACGGTATGACAATTTTTATCCTTTATAAAACATCGCTACTATAAAAGCTACAATAGTCACAATGCAAAATAATTGCACTATTATAATCAATGTATTACGTAATTTGTGACAACTTATATAATCCTCAATTACTACACACATACCAAGCATCGCATGATACAACGAAATAACTACCGTAATTAACAAAGCTACTACATTAAAAGGCTTTTTAAGCTCCCACATAATAATATTTATATCATTATTTTTGTTGGTTAACGTAAAATATATTAGCCACACAGAACATAAAGCTAATATAATCCCCGTTACTCTTTGCAATAACCAATGATGAGAACCGCTTTTAGCAGAACCGCTATTTTTTGCTTTTACAATTTCTGCTTTAAAATCATATACCATTAATTTTCTCTATTATTTGTTTTAGCTTTTCGTCATTGCGAGGAAATTGCATAGCAATTGACTAAGCAATCTCAGGCATTTGTTATTATTTCTGAGATTGCCACGTCGATGCTATGTATCTCCTCGCAATGACGTTTTTAATTACTACACCCATAACAATACCGTTAATAATACAGATCCTACCACTACACACCAACCGGTGATATTAACCAATTTTATAGAAAAACCGTAACCGATATCCCAAAATAAATGCCGAATGCCGTTACATAAATGATAAAACCAAGCGTAGCTAACAGCTACTAAGCATATTTTTATAATACAGCATTCAGCAAGCTGTAAATAATTATTGTCATATTTACTAAGAATCAACCACCACGCTAAGATTGACACCGCAAAAAACAAAGCTACGCCGGTCATACGATACAAAATTGATAATGTAGAACTTATTTGCGGCTTATATATAGTTAAATGCGGCGAAGTTGGACGCTTATTATAAATTTCTTGTTTGGTTTTAGTCATATATTTCTAATAAATAAAAAAGGGTTATGTCATTCCCGCGGAAGCAGGAATCCAGTAATTAAAAAATACACATATACTGAATTTTTAAAATTAAAAACTCTCTTTTTTCTGGATTCCCGCTTTCGCGGGAATGACATACTACACGTTTCAATTGGTCAACGACATCTATCTCTGCAACCAATGTCTTTCTACGGGCGATAAATCATCTGTCACTGCTCTCCTATCATCGAAGACAAAACATTCACCTTGCCATAAATTGTTCTTGTTTTGTGTATCTTCTAGATATTGCAGTATTCCACCCTTTAAATGATATACCTCATCATAACCTATGCTTTTAAGTAAGCTGGTGGATTTTTCACACCTGATACCACCTGTACAAACCATAGCAATTTTCTTACCTTTGAGCAATTCTTGATTCTGCTGAATCCAAGCAGGAAATTGTTTAAATGTTTTGGTATTAGGATTAATTGCTGATTTAAATGTACCGACCTCTACTTCATAATCATTTCGAGTATCTATTACTATAACATCTTGTTTTGTGATAAATTCATCCCAATCTTTCGGCTCTATATATTCGCCTTTAAACAAATCAACATTTAAATCATCAACGTTCATTGCTACAATCTCTTTCTTAAGTCTGACTTTCAATTTCTGAAAAGGATGAACATCACTATAATTTATTTTAACGTTAACATCTTTGGGACCGGTCAGCTTTATCAATTCTTCAAGTACAAGATTTACATTTTCATATGAACCTGAAAAAGAACCGTTAAAGCCTTCATTAGCTAATAAAATAGTACCTCTAACATATTTTCTTTTACCGATAAGCAAAAGTTTCGGTATCAAATTCGCCGGTTCTTCTATATTAACAAAACTATATGCACTTAAAATTGCTATTTTTACATTCATAAATTATTTAGGTATTATTTTTACATTCTATGTCATTCCCGCGAAAGCGGGAATGACATAGAAAACTATATCTTACATAACCTGCAATGGTACGAACATATTACTACTACCCCTTTCAATCAGGAGCAAAATATTTTGCTTATCTGATTTTTTAGCATTTTCATATAATTCTTCTAGCTTACTTATATCGTCTATGCTTTCCTGATTAATATTGGTTATCAGATCACCAATTTTGAAGCTACTTTCTTCTTCATCAATATTGGTTATAACTATTCCCATTTTATCTTGAAGAATAGTATATTTTTGTCTTAGTTCTTCAGTCAAATTACCAAAAGTAATATTATTTTTAGTAATAGATAAATTATCTTCTTCTTTATTTGTTATTTCTTTCTTATTGGTCTCTTCTGTAGAATCTTTGGTAACCTCTTCATTATCCGAAGTAATTTTAATAGGTAATTCAAGCTCCTTTTTATCGCGAAGTATTTTTACTTTTACTTCCTGATCAATAGGAGCATCTGCAATAATTACACGTAATTTTTTAGTATTTTTAACCGGTATATCTGCAAACTCTATTATTATATCACCTGTTTTAATTCCTGCTTTATCACCTGGACCGTCTTCTTGTACTTTAGCTACTAACACCCCCCTAGTATTTTTAAGTCCTAGCCCTTCAGAAATTTCCTCGGTTAAATCTTGTATTATTACTCCAAGGCGTCCTCTACTTACTTTTCCATCTTTCTTAAGGCGTGCGATTATAGGCTTTGCAGTATTTGACGGTATTGCAAAACCGATACCTATATTAGTACCGAGCGGTGAAAAAATTGCTGTATTTACGCCGATTACTTTCTGATCCAAATTAAACATAGGACCACCGGAATTACCGTTATTAATTGCAGCATCCGTTTGAATAAAATTATCGACTATATTGTCCGTATCTATATCGATATCCCGCCCTTTAGAAGAAATAATACCACTTGTCACCGTACCACCTAGATTACCGAACGGATTACCGATCGCAATAACCCAATCTCCTACTCTTGCATCATTTGAATCTCCAAACTCAACAAAAGGTAGAGGTTCCTCGCTATCTATTTTTAAGAGAGCTAAATCGGTTTTAGTATCGTTACCTATTAATTTAGCCGATAATTCAGTATTATCTGCAAGTTTTATATTAATTTTATCAACATTTGCAATTACATGATAGTTTGTCACTATTAAGCCGTTAGGTTCAATAATAAATCCTGAACCAAGCGGGACACTTTTCGGAGTTTGATCGACCTCTTCCAAATTCAGCGGTATATTAAGCTTTTCTAAAAAATCATTAACTTTTTCTTGCAGAGGATCTTTCTCAGCATTTTCCGATTTACTATTAACATATTCTATTGTTGAAATATTAACAACTGCAGGAATTAACGGTTCAACTATATCGGCAAAGCTATAACGGGCGGCTTCACTTACTTTTAAAGGAGCAGAATTTATTTCCGTAAATTCATTCTCTTCTTGAGCTGCTACTTTTAAAGACTTACTATTGTCTCTTGCTAGAACAACGTTATTTGATATTAAAACTATTATAACAAGAACTATTTTCAGATTAACCATATACTCCAAGTAAATAAAAAGTAGATAGACTAGTATACTACTTAGTTAGATTTAGATATTTTAAAACTTCAGCATCCGGTGAAATTACAAAATTAGTATCCTCTTTCTTTAAAGAATTTTTATATACTAAAAGTGATCTATAAAATTTATAAAATTCTGGGTCGACTGAATAAGCAGAATTATATATTTTTGCCGCTTTCTCATCGCCGTCACCTTTAATAATTTGTGCATCTCGATAAGCTTTAGCAAGTATTATTTTACTTTCTTTATCTGCTTTTGAACGAATACGCACGCTTTCTTCTTGTCCTTCCGCTCTAATTTGGGTTGCTTCTTTTTCACGTGCCGTTTGCATACGACGATAAATAGCCGCACTATTTTCTTTTGGTAAGTCTGCTCTCAAAATTCTAACATCTACAACATCAATACCGAAGCTTTTAGCTTCACCGTCCACTTGATTTAAGATATTTAACATTACATTACTACGTTCCTGACTTAAAAGGCTACTTAGCGAGATTTTACCTATCACCTTACGCATTGACGATTCAAGATTACGAGTCAGCCTAATTTTCACACCTTGATAATCATGTACCGTTTTATAAAACATTACGGGATTATTAATTTGGAATTTGGCGTAGGCATCAACAATAACTCGTTTACCGTCAGCAGCCGTTAATTCTTTTGCCTCAACCTCAACATCTAAAAAACGCTTATCAAAAAATTCAACATTTTGAATAAACGGGATTTTAATATTCAGTCCTGGATTTTCTATAGTTCTAACTGCCTCACCAAACTGGAATACTACTGCAGATTGGCGTTGGTCAACTGAAAATAAGGAGCTAGAAAGCAGTATCAGCCCAAAAACAATTGTAAAAATTATATAATAAATCTTTTGTTGCATTTAATATTCCTTGTTGTTTAGATGTCATTCGTGTATAGCGTGAAAAACGCGCTCGATGTCATTCCCGCGAAAGCGGGAATGACATAGCACCCCTATGGTTTAATAGCCATGTGCGGCAGTAGTGCATTATTAATAATCGTTTTATTTGAACCGCCTAATATCTCTTCGACTACTTCTAAATATAATCTATCTCTAGTTACTTGCCTACCTGTAGCATATTGTTTATAAATAGCATTAAATCTTTGGCTATCACCTTCTGCTTTCGATATAACTTCTGCTCTATAACCTTCTGCTTCTTGTATAATCTTTGCAGCCGCTCCTCTAGCTTCCGGCAAAATCTTATTATTATAGGCTTGAGCTTGATTTATTTCTTTTTCTTTATCTGCTTTTGAAGTTTGCACGTCTCTATAAGCGTCTATTACTTCGGCAGGCGGCTCGGCTTTTAATAATTGTACTTTCTCAATCATAACGCCGGCATTATAACTATCCAATATCTTCTGTGTTAATTTCTCTATTTTATAAGTAATCTCCTGCTTTTGATCGGATAATACCCAAGAAATAGGAGTATTGCCTATGACTTCCCTAACGGCACTTTCGACTGTTGCTTTTACTGTTTCTTCAGGTCTTTGTACGTTAAAAATAAAATCTTCAAGATTATTAATATGCCACATTACGTCACAATTTAAAGCAACGATATTTTCATCACCGGTGAGCATTATACTTTCACCGGCAATATTTTTAGTATTATCGCCACCGCTACGCAGAGAGCTATTTGTACGATAACCAATCTCAATCCGACGTGATTGTTTAACTTTCTCAACTA